>DNXT01000434.1 GCA_003505795.1 Lysobacteraceae bacterium
CAGCCGGCGCGCGGCTTCGCGCACGTCCGGGCGCTGGCGCAGCAACCCGGCGGTGTCGCCCAGCGGCAAGGCCTTCGCGTAGGCCGGGATCTCGCGCGGCGCCAGCACCGCATCCAGTGCGTCGGGCTGGCGGCCGAGCAGTACCGCCAGGCGATGGCGATAGCCGGTCTCGGCGACCTCCAGCAGCGGGATGTCGGCTTCGATCGCCTTCAGGCGCGCGCGGCTGCTCTGCACGTCCAGTTCGCTGCCCGCACCCAGGTCCCAGCGGGTCTCGGTCAGCTTCTGGGTGTCGCGCAGGTTGACCAGCGTGCGGCGGGCGACCTCGATGCGCTTCTGGGTGCCGCGCAGCTCGAAGTAGTTGCGCGCCACCTCGGCGGCGACCACCACCTGCGCGTCGGCCAGTCCGGCCTGCTCGGCTTCCAGGTCGGCACGGGCCGCCTCGGAGGCGCGCCGCTGCCGGCCGAACAGGTCCAGTTCCCAGCCGGCATCGAAGCCCAGCGTGTAGTTCTCGCTGAGCACGCGTTCGCCGCCGGCGCTCGCCTCGGGCTGCTTGCGCCGGTCGTAGCTGCCGCCGGCGGTGACGTGCGGGGCCTGGTCGAGCCGGCGCTCGACGAATACGGCGCGCGCCTCGTGCACGCGCGCCACCGCGATGCGCAGGTCGTGGTTGGCGACCAGCGCGTCGCGTACCAGCTGCTCCAGCACCGGATCGCCGAACTGCGACCACCAGGTCCCGACCGGCGACTCGGCGCTGTAGGCCGCGTCCTGCGCGCCCTGCAGCACCACCGGCTGGGCCGCCGGCGCGCGGTAGTTCGGCCCGACGCTGACGCAGCCGGCCAGCAGCGCGCCGGCGACGGCCACCATCAAGGGACGCATCACCATGGCAGCACCTGCCCGAGGTGGGTGTAGCTGCCGGTGGCGCCGTCCGGCCCGATCAGCGCCATTTCCACGCTGGTGCGCGCGCCGGTCGGGATGTCGATCTCGCCCTCGCCCGCGTTCATGTCGGTCTTCACGTAGCCGGGGTGGATGGTGTTGACCTTGATCGCGGTGTCGCGCAGTTCGTAGGCCAGCTGCACGGTCCATGCGTTCACCGCGCTCTTGGAGACGTTGTAGGCCGGCACCTTGAAGTGGTAGATCGGCGAGGACGGATCGCTGTGCAACGTGTTGGAACCGAGCAGGCTCGATACGTTGACGATGCGTCCGGCCTTGGAATTGCGCAGCAGCGGCAGGAACGCCCTGGTCACCGCCACCACCGCGAACAGGTTGGTGTCGAAGGTGCGGCGCCAGGTCTCCAGGGTCTGCTCGGAGGGCTTGCGGGTCATGTCGTCGATCATGATCCCGGCGTTGTTGACCAGGATGTCGAGCCGGCCGTGGCGCTGCTCGACGGTACCGACCGCCGCGGCGATGCTGATGTCGTCGACCACGTCGAGCTGGATCGCCTCCACCGGCAGGCCCTCGGCCTGCAGCTTCAGCGCGGCGGCGACCGCGTCGTCGCGCTTGCGCCCGGCCAGCAGCGTGTGCACGCCGGCCTGGGCCAGCTGGCGCACGGTCTCCAGGCCGATGCCGCGGGTGGCGCCGGTGACGAGGGCGATCTTGTGGGTGTCGTTCATGGAAATCTCCGGAATCGGGGGAATGGGCGAATCAGGCGTGCGCCTGCGCATCGGCGTGCGCCGGCGCATGCGACACCAGCGGACGCCCGGCCAGCTTGCGCAGGGCGACGTAGAACACCGGGGTGAGGAACAGGCCGAACAGGGTCACGCCGAGCATGCCGGCGAACACGGTCATGCCGGTGGCCGAGCGCACCTCGGCGCCGGCGCCGTGCGAGAACACCAGCGGCACGGTGCCGGCGATGAAGGCGATCGAGGTCATCACGATCGGGCGCAGGCGCAGCCGGCAGGCTTCCAGCGCCGACTCGACGATGCCCTTGCCCTGCAGTTCCAGCTCGCGTGCGAACTCGACGATCAGGATCGCGTTCTTGCACGCCAGGCCCATCAGCACCACCAGGCCCACCTGCACGAACACGTTGTTGTCGCCGCCGGTCAGCCACACGCCGAACAGCGCCGACAGCAGCGTCATCGGCACGATCAGGATCACCGCCAGCGGCAGGGTCCAGCTCTCGTACAGCGCGGCCAGCACCAGGAACGCGAGCAGCACCGCCAGCGGGAACACCACCAGCGCCGCATTGCCCTGGGTCGCCTGCTGGTAGCTCAGGTCGGTCCACTCGATCTCCATGCCGTTGGGCAGCACCTGCTTGGCGATCTCGGTGAGCTTGGCCATCGCCTCGGCCGAGGACAGCATGCGCGCGTCCGCCTCGCCCGCCAGGTCCGCCGCCGGATAGCCGTTGTAGCGCAGCACCGGGTCCGGGCCGTAGGTCTGCTTGACCGTCACCATCGAGCCGATCGGCACCATCTCGCCGGCGGCGTTGCGGGTGCGCAGGCGCGCGATGTCCTCGACGCTGTCGCGGAACGGCGCGTCGGCCTGGGCGATCACCTGCCAGGTGCGGCCGAACTGGTTGAAGTCGTTGACGTAGGCCGAACCGAGGTAGGTCTGCAGGGTGTCGAACAGGTCGGTCAGCGCCACGCCCTGGGCCTTGGCCTTGACCCGGTCGACCTCGGCGTCCAGCTGCGGCACGTTGGCCTGGTAGGTGCCGATCGGGAAGCTCATGCCCGGGGTCTGCGCCACCGTCCCCTGCATGGCGTTGACCGCGTTCTGCAGCGCGCCGTAGCCGAGATTGGCGCGGTCCTCGATGAACAGCTGGTAGCCGTTGCCGTTGCCCAGGCCGAGGATCGGCGGCGGCATGAACGCGAACGCCTGGCCTTCGCCCAGCTGCGAGATGCGCTGGTTGATCTCGGCATTGATCTCCAGCGCGCTGCGATGGCGCTCGGAGAACGGCTTCAGCGGCAGGAACACCACGCCGGTGTTGGGCGTGTTGGTGAACTGCAGCGCGTTCAGGCCGGGGAACGAGATCGCATGCGCCACGCCTTCGGTCTGCATGGCGATGGTGGTCACCTTGCGCAGCATCGCGTCGGTGCGCTCGATCGAGGCGCCTTCGGGCAGCTTCACGCCGGCGATCAGGTACATCTTGTCCTGGGTCGGAATGAAGCCGGCCGGCACCGCCTTGAACATCACGCCGGTGACCAGCAGCAGCACGACATAGACCGCGAACACCGCGCCACGCTTGCCGAGGATGCGCGACACCGCGCCCTGGTAGCGGTGCGAGCTGCTGTTGAAGAAGCGGTTGAACGGCCGGAACAGCCAGCCGCCGAACAGGCGCTCGATCAGCCGCGACGGACCGTCCTTGGGCGCGTCGTGCGCCTTCAGCAGGCGCGCGGCCAGCGCCGGCGACAGGGTCAGCGAGTTGATCGCCGAGATCACCGTGGAGATCGCGATGGTCACCGCGAACTGCTTGTAGAACTGGCCGGTCACCCCGGACAGGAACGCCATCGGCACGAACACCGCGCACAGCACCAGCGCGATCGCGATGATCGGCCCGGACACCTCCTTCATCGCCTGGTGCGCCGCGGCCAGCGGCGTCAGGCCTTCCTCGATGTTGCGCTCGACGTTCTCCACCACCACGATCGCGTCGTCGACCACGATGCCGATCGCCAGCACCAGCCCGAACAGGGTCAGGGTGTTGATCGAGAAGCCGAGCAGGTGCAGCGCCGCGAAGGTGCCCACCACCGACACCGGCACCGCGATCAGCGGGATGATCGAGGCGCGCCAGGTCTGCAGGAACAGGATCACCACCAGCACCACCAGCAGCACCGCCTCCAGCAGCGTGTGCACCACCGCGCTGATCGAATCGCGCACGAAGATGGTGGTGTCGTACACCGCCTCGTACTTCACGTCGGCCGGGAACTGCTGGGTGAGCTCGTCCATCTTAGCGATCACCTGGTCGCGGATGTCCAGCGCGTTCGCGCCCGGCGCCTGGAAGATGCCGATGCCGACCGCGTTCTTGCCGTCCAGCTGCGAGCGCAGGGTGTAGTCGCCGGCGCCCAGTTCCAGCCGGGCCACGTCGGCCAAGCGCACGGTCTCGCCGTCGCTGCCGGTCTTGAGCACGATGTCGCCGAACTCCTGCTCGGTGCGCAGCCGGCCCTGGGCGTTGATCAGGGTCAGGAACTTGCTGTCGGGCATCGGCTCGGCGCCGAGCTGGCCGGCCGAGACCTGCACGTTCTGCTCGCGCATCGCCGCGACCACGTCGCCGGCGGTCAGCCCGCGCGCGGCGATGCGCTCCGGGTCCAGCCAGGCGCGCATCGCGTAGTCGCCGCCGCCGAACACCTGTGCGTCGCCCACGCCCTGGATCCGCGCCAGCGCGTCCTTGACGTGCAGGCGCGCGTAGTTGCGCAGGTACAGGGTGTCGTACTTGCCCTGCGGGGAGGTCAGGTGCACCACCATCAGGAAGGTCGGCGACTGCTTCTGCGTGGTCACGCCCTGCCGGCGCACGTCCTCGGGCAGGCGCGCCTGCGCCTGGGCGACGCGGTTCTGCACCTTGACCGCGGCGTCGTCCGCGTCGGTGCCCGGGCGGAACGTGATGGTCATCTGCAGCACGCCGTCCGAGCCGGCCACCGACTTGATGTACATCATGTTCTCGACGCCGTTGATCGCCTCCTCCAGCGGAGTGGCGACGGTCTCGGCGATGACCTTGGGATTGGCGCCCGGGTACACCGTGCGCACCACCACCGAGGGCGGCACCACTTCGGGGTATTCGCCGATGGGCAGCAGCGGGATCGAGATCAGGCCCGCGGCGAAGATGATGATCGACAGCACCGCGGCGAAGATCGGCCGGTCGATGAAGAAACGGGAAAAGTCCATGGGTGGGAATCCTTTGGAATGACGTGGCTGCGGCGGCGGCGCGGATGCGCGGCGACAGCAGGCCCGCGACGGCCTCCCCGTTGCGCGGGGAAGCCGCCTTGACGCACGGCGGAGGTGGTGCGGCGACTCAGTTCATCGCGGTCCTGGGCGGGGCCGGCGGCGCGGCCATCGCCACCGCCTTGGCCTCGACCGGCATGCCCGGCATGAACACCTTCTGCACCCCGTCGACGATCACGCGGTCGCCTTCGGCCAGCCCGCGCTCGACGATGCGCAGGCCCTCGGCGGTGCGGCCGAGCACGACGTCGCGGCGCTGCGCCTTGCCTTCCTTGTCGACCACGTACACGTACTTGCGGTCCTGGTCGGTCAGCACCGCCTTGTCGTCGACCAGCATCGCCTTGAACTCGCCGCTGCCGAGCAGCTGCACGCGCGCGTACAGCCCCGGGGTGAAGCGGCGCTCGGCGTTGTCGAGCACCGCGCGCACGCGGATCGTGCCGGTGCTGCGGGTCACCTGGTTGTCGAGGAAGTCGACCTTGCCCGCGTGCGGATAGCCGTCCTCGCCGACCAGCGCCACGCGCACCGGCAGCGAGCCTTCGCGTTCGCTCGGGCGTTCGCCGCTGCGCGCCATCTGCGAATAGCGCAGGAACGTGCCTTCGTCGGCGTCGAAGTAGACGAACACCTTGTCCAGCGACACCAGCGTGGTCAGCACGCTGGCGCTGTCGCCGGCGCTGACCAGGTTGCCGGCGGTCACCATCGCGCGCCCGGCGCGGCCGTCGATCGGCGCGCGCACCTGGGTCCATTCCAGGTTGAGACGGGCCTGGTCGACGGCGGCCTGCGCGGCCAGCACGTCG
>DNXT01000435.1 GCA_003505795.1 Lysobacteraceae bacterium
CAGCGCCGGCAGCAGTTCCAGCGCGGCCAGGCCGCGGCCGAAGCCGTGGAAGATCGCGCCCTTGGACGCCTGCAGGTCGCGGTGGTAGCCCGACGGCAGCGACAGCAGCTGCTCGATCTCGGTACGCGCTGCGGCGACGCTGGCGTGGGTGGCGCGCATCA
The DNA here is from genome assembly GCA_003505795.1 of Lysobacteraceae bacterium. Classification (GTDB taxonomy): domain Bacteria; phylum Pseudomonadota; class Gammaproteobacteria; order Xanthomonadales; family Xanthomonadaceae; genus UBA8801. The sequence continues at coordinate 162 of DNXT01000435.1, forward strand.
GCTCGATCACGTCCGGGTTGCGCTTGTTGGGCATGATCGAGCTGCCGGTGGTGTACTGCGCCGGCAGCGCGACGAAGCCGAACTCGGCGCTGGTGAACAGCGACAGGTCCCAGGCGATGCGGCGCAGGTCCAGGGTGGCGCCGCCCAGCGCTTCCAGCGCGGCCAGCTCGAACTTGCCGCGCGACAGCTGCGCGTAGATCGGCGACACCTGCAGCCGCGCGAAGCCCAGCGCGGCGGTGGTGTGGGCGCGGTCCAGCGCCAGGTTGACGCCGTAGCCGGCGGCGGTGCCGAGCGGATTGGCGTCGACCAGCCTGAGCGTGTCGGCGGCGCGGATCGCGTCGTCGACGAAGGCCTCGGCCCAGCCGGCCCACCACATCCCGGCCGAGGACACCACGGCGCGCTGGATGTGGGTGTAGCCGGGGATCGGCAGATCCTTCTCGGCCTCGGCCCGGTCGAGCGCGACCTTGGCGATCTCGCGGCTCAGCTGCGCCACCCGCGCCAGCCTGTCCTTCAGCCACAGCCGCGTGGCGACCAGGACCTGGTCGTTGCGGCTGCGTCCGGTATGGATGCGGCGGCCGGCATCGCCGAGGCGCTCGGTCAGGCGCGCCTCGATCGCCGAGTGGCCGTCCTCGTACTGCGCGTCGAGCACGAAGGCGCCGCTGCGGAAATCCTCGGCCAGGATCGCCAGCTCGCGCCTGAGCCCTTCCAGCTCGTCGGCCGAGAGGATGCCGATGTGCTGCAGGCCCTCGGCGTGCGCGGTGCTGGCGGCGATGTCGTGCAGGAAGAACTCGCGGTCGAGCAGCACGTCGTCGCCGGCCAGGAAGGCCTGGATCTTGGCGTCGACCGCGACGCCGGGTTTCTGCCAGAGGAGGTTGCTCATTGCTTTTCTCGGGATTGGAGATTCGGGATTCGGGATTGGTGAAAGCAGGTCCGCTTCGGCGGTGAGGGGGATCGCGCTTACGAATCCCCGATCCCCAATCCCGAATCCCGGATACTCATCAGCTCGTCCAGGCCCAGCGCGCGGTTGAGATTCTGCATCGCCTGGGTCGCCGCGCCCTTGAGCAGGTTGTCCAGGGTCGCCACCACCACCACGCGCTTGTTGCCCGGCGCCAGCACGAAGCCGCCGATCTGCACGCCGTGCCGGCCGGCGATGCGGCTGACCCACGGCGCCTCGTCGATCACTTCGACCAGCGGCTCGCCGGCGTAGCGCTCCAGGTACAGCGCCTTGATCGCCTCGCGCGTCAGCGGCTGCTGCAGCCACAGGTTCACGGTCATGGTGATGCCGCGGAAATGCGGCGCCACGTGCGGCATGAACTCGACCGGCACGCCCAGGTGGCGCGACACCTCGCGCTCGTGCATGTGGTCGGTGAGCGCGTACGGCATCAGGTTGTCGGCCAGCAGCGCCGGATCGTTCTTGTCCGACGGCGTGGTGCCGGCGCCGGAATAGCCGGATACGCCGAAGCACTGCGGCGGCCCGGCCAGCCGGTCCAGCAGCGGCGCGATCGCCAACTGCATCGCGGTGGCGTAGCAGCCGGGATTGCTGATGTGCCTCTGGCCCTGGTAGCGGCCGCGGGTCAGCTCCGGCAGGCCGTAGTACCACGACGGATCGAAGCGGTAGTCGGCCGACAGGTCGACCAGCACGGTGTCCGGGCGTGCCGCGGCGATCGCCTCGGCGTAGGCCGCGGCCTTGCCGTTGGGCAGCGCCAGGATCACCGCGTCGGCACCCTTGGCGGCGACCGCCGCAGGGTCGAGGTTCTCGAAGCGCAGCGTACCGGCGTAGGCGGCGTTGTGTTCGCTCACCGGCCGGCCGTCCAGCTCGCGCGATGACACGAATGCCAGTTCCAGCTGCGGATGGGCCGCGACCAGCTTGATCAGCTCGGCGCCGGTGTGGCCACGGGCGCCGACGATGCCCAGGGTATGGATCTTGCTCATGCGTTGGCTTCCAGGCGGAACTGCAGCTGGCGCTTCACCGCCGCCCATTCCGAATCGATGATGGAGAACACCACGGTATCGCGCGCGGTCCCGTCGGCGTGGCGTTTGTGGTGGCGCAGCACGCCGTCCTGCTTCGCGCCCAGGCGCGCGATCGCCGCGCGCGAGGCGTGGTTGAACCAGCTGGTCTCGAAACCGACACAGATGCAGCCCATGGCCTCGAACGCGTGCCGCAGCAGCATCAGCTTGCATTCGGTGTTGACGCCGCTGCGCTGCACCCGCGGCGCGTACCAAGTGTAGCCGACCAGCAGCCTGGGCACGTCCGCCTCCAGCCCGTACAGGCGGGTGGAGCCGACGATGTCGCCGCCGGCGTCGCGCACCGCGAACGGCAGCGCCTTGCCCTCGGCCTGCGCCTGCAGCGCCGCGGCGACGTAGCCGTCGA
>DNXT01000438.1:0-1946 GCA_003505795.1 Lysobacteraceae bacterium
GCCGCATCGATGCCGGCATCGACATGGGATTCCTGGCGATGGACCTCTACCGCTTCGACGGCGCCGCGGCGCCGGCGCGCGTGGCGTGAGTGCCCTGGTTCCGCTCGCTGCGGACGGCCCTTGTGGGAGGGACTTCAGTCCGCGCCGCCGCGAAAGGGCGAGCCCTGTTGCGGCGGCGCCAAGCCGCGAGGCGACGCTGCCGGTGAAGGCCATGGCTTCTTGTGGGAGGGACTTCAGTCCCGACGGGTTCTACCGGCGAAGCGTCGGGACTGAAGTCCTCCCACAAGATTCTGAGCCCCGGGGCAATCGCTCGTGCGCACGTTGAGCTGAAACGTTCAGCGCGATGAAGGCTTGCGTCTCATGGCGTGAGACGCAGACCGGCACGCTGTACGGGTGAAGATCCTCGACAAGCTCGCCATCCTCGCCGACGCCGCCAAGTACGATGCCTCGTGCGCGTCCAGCGGCGCGGACAAGCGCCATTCGCTGGGCAGCGGCGGCATCGGCAGCACCGAGGGCATGGGCATCTGCCACTCGTACACGCCCGACGGGCGCTGCGTGTCGCTGCTGAAGGTCCTGCTGACCAATTTCTGCGTGTTCGACTGCGCGTACTGCGTCAACCGCGTGTCCAGCAACGTGCGGCGCGCGCGCTTCACCCCGCAGGAGGTGGTGACGCTGACCCTGGACTTCTACAAGCGCAACTACATCGAGGGCCTGTTCCTGTCCAGCGGCATCATCCGCAACGGCGACTACACCATGGAGCAACTGGTCGAGGTGGCGCGCCTGTTGCGCGAGGAACACGGGTTCGCCGGCTACATCCACCTCAAGACCATCCCCGACGCGGTGCCGGAACTGCTGGCCGCGGCCGGCCGTCATGCCGACCGGCTGAGCATCAACGTCGAGCTGCCGACCGAGCAGGGCCTGGCCCGGCTGGCGCCGGAGAAGCATGCCGGCGGCATCCGCGCGGCGATGGGCGAGCTGCGCTGGCGGATCGAGGAGAACCAGGAACAGCGCAAGGCCGGCAGGGGGTTGGGTGCCAAGCCGCCACGCTTCGCGCCGGCCGGGCAGAGCACGCAGATGATCGTCGGCGCAGATGGCGCCGACGACCGCAGCATCCTGCAGGCCAGCCACAATCTCTACGGCAACTACCGGCTGCGGCGGGTGTACTACTCGGCGTTCAGCCCGATCCCCGACGCGTCGCGCGTGCTGCCGCCGCAGGCGCCGCCGCTGCAGCGCGAGCACCGGCTGTACCAGGCCGACTGGTTGCTGCGCTTCTACCAGTTCGAGGTCGACGAGATCGCGCCGGCGCAGGCCGACGGCATGCTCGACCTGGATGTGGATCCCAAGCTTGCCTGGGCGCTGCGCCATCCGGAACGGTTCCCGGTCGATCTCAACCGCGCCTCGCGCGAGCTGTTGCTGCGGGTGCCGGGGCTGGGCACCCGCAACGTCGAGCGCTTGCTGCTGGCGCGCCGGCACGCGCGGCTGCGCATCGAGGACCTGGCGCGGTTGCGGGTACCGCTGAAGAGGCTGCTGCCGTTCGTGAGCGTGCTCGACCACCATCCGCGCCGGGGCCTGGACGATCCGCAGCGGCTGCGGGCGCAGTTGGCGCCGGCGCCGCGACAGGGGGCGTTGTTTGGCTGAGGTCGGTGGGATTGTGCGAGGAGAATGGCGACTGCAACTGCAACTGCAACTGCGAGCAAAGGCAAAGGCAGAGGCTTTCGCGCCTGCGGCGCGAGCTACTTTTGTCTTGGCAAAAGTAGCCAAAACCGCTGGCGCCCGACACGAGCCGCTGCGATGAAGCCGCAGCGGTTCCCTGCGCTCCTCGCCGCGGGCGGCACGGCGCCCAAACTCGCTGCGCTCAGACAAGGGCGCCTCTGCGGCCGCCCACGTCTGCGGTGCCCGGCTCGCTTTGAGGGCGCATATGGGCAGCAGCAACAACAGCAACAGCA
>DNXT01000438.1:2152-3085 GCA_003505795.1 Lysobacteraceae bacterium
CAACAGCAACAGCAACAGCAGTTCCCGGCGCTGCGGCCGTGGCGGCATGTCGGTCGGCGTGGAGTGCGGCGCTCACTCGGGAGCGTGGTTCGTGTACGTCGCTGAGGTGTCGCCGCCGTGGTGCCTGGAGGCGTGGCGCAATGCGGCACGGGTGGCGTGGATGGCGCAGGTGCCGCCGGAGGCGCTGGTGTGGAAGGGCGATGCGCAGGCGACGTTGCTGGCCGGTGCCGGCATCGACGCGTTGCCGCGCCAGGCCGCGGCGCCGCGGGTGCCGGCGGATTTCCTGCAGCTGGCCGCGGCGGTGCTGTGCCATCGCGATGCGCAGCGGCATGCGTTGCTGTACCGGCTGCTGTGGCGGATCGGCGCCGGCGGGCGCGCGCTGCTGGAGCGGGCCACCGACGCCGACGTGCATCGCGCCGGGGCGTGGGCCCAGGCGGTGCGACGCGACAGCCACAAGATGAAGGCGTTCGTGCGTTTCCGCGAGCTGCCGGGACGGCGCGACGACTTCGTCGCCTGGTTCGAGCCGGAGCATTGCATCGTCGACCGGGTCGCGCCGTTCTTCGCGCGCCGCTTCGCCGGCATGCGCTGGGCGATCCTGACCCCGTACCGCAGCGTGCGCTGGGACGGGCGGGCGCTAGCGTTCGGCGACGGCGCGACGCGCGCCGATGCGCCGGCCGACGACGCCGGCGAGGCGCTGTGGCGCACCTACTACGCGCACATCTTCAATCCGGCGCGGCTCAACCCGACGATGATGCGTTCGGAGATGCCGCAGAAGTACTGGAAGAACCTGCCCGAGGCCGTGCTGCTGCCGGCCCTGGTGCGCGAGGCCGGCTCCCGGGTACGGGCGATGGCCGAGCGCGCGCCCGTACCGGCGCGTCGCCGCATTCCCGCCCTGGCCGTGTCCGCGCCAGATCGGAAGAGCGGTTCAGCAGG
>DNXT01000439.1:0-6126 GCA_003505795.1 Lysobacteraceae bacterium
CTGCCGAGCGCCGCCGACCTGATCCTGGAGCAGGCGCGCCGGCATCCCGGCCAGGTCACCCTGCTGGTGCTGGGGCCGGCGACCGACGCGGCGCTGGCCTACCGACGCGATCCCGCCGCCTTCCGCCAGCTCAGGCAGGTGGTGATGATGGGCGGCTCGGTGCGGGCGGGCTACGGCAAGTCCGACTACCGGCCGGCCAATCCGCCGGCGCCGGAATACAACGTCGTCTCCGACATCGCCGCGGCGCAGGCCCTGTTCGGCGCCGGCGTGCCGATCGTGATGCTGCCGCTGGACGCGACCCAGGTCCGGCTGGACGAATCCGAGCGGGTCGCGCTGTTCGCCCATGGCGACCCGCTGACCGATGCGCTGGCGCAGCTCTATTACCAGTGGCGCGACACCGACCAGCCCTGGGCCGGCGCCACGCCGACGCTGTTCGACGTGGTGCCGGTGGCGCAGCTGCTGGCGCCCGGGCTGTGCCCGACCACGCCGCTGCGGATCGAGGTCGACGACCAGGGCTACACCCGCGAGGTCGCCGGCGTGCCGAATGCGCGCGTCTGCCTGGCGCTGGACAAGCCGGGCCTGGTCGCCCTGTACATGCGCCGGCTGCTGCGCTGACCGCGCCGGCATCGGCAGCATCGGCAGGCAGGATGTCCCCGCTATACTGGCCGGAGTTTTCAGGGAGCGAAGGCATGTCCGGCAGGTTGGATCTGGGGAAGGCCGCGCTCGCGGCAGTGATGGTGCTGGCGATCTCGCTGGGCGCCTGCAAGCGCAACGAGACCGGGCAGTTGCCGGCCGCCAGCGGCGAGGCGGTCCAGGCGCGCAAGGAAGCGATCGAGGGCTTCGCGCTGGTGCGCGCGTACCCCGACCAGGGCAGCGACGGACTGTCGCTGGCGCTGGAATTCTCGCAGCCGCTGGTCGGCACCCAGGACTTCGATAGGCTGGTCCGTTTCGAGGAAAAGGCCGGCAACGGCGACAGCAGCTGGTCGCTGTCCGACGACGGCAAGACCCTGCGCTACCCGTTCGTCGAGGCCGCCAGGGACTACACCGTGCTGGTCTCGGCCGACCTGCTCGCCGCCGACGGCAACCGCCTCGGCAAGGCGCTCACGGAGAAGGTCTACACCGGCGCACTCAAGCCGGCCGCCGGGTTCGCCTCGCAGGGCAGCGTGCTGCCGGCGCGCGACAGCCGCGGCCTGCCGGTGGTGTCGGTCAACGTGCCGGAGGTGGACGTCGAGTTCCTGCGCGTGCGCGAGAAGTCGCTGCCGACCTTCTTCGGCCAGTTCCAGCGCGGCGGCCGCCGCGGCAGCTGGGAGCTGGACAGCGAGTACAGCGACGGTTCGCCGATCTCGCAGCTGGCCGAGCCGGTCTACGTCAACCGCTTCGTGCTCGGCGGCAAGCAGAACGAGCGCGTACTGACCTACCTGCCGACCCAGGACATCAAGGAACTGCAGGAGCCGGGGCTGTACTTCGCGGTGATGAAGCGCACCGGCAGCTTCGACAACGAGTACGACACCGCGTTCTTCACGGTCAGCGACATCGGCCTGCACACGCGCGCGTACAAGGACAAGCTGTTCGTCCATACCGCCTCGCTCAAGAGCGGCGAGTCGGTCAAGAACGTCGAGCTGCGCATCCTCGACGCCAAGGGCGAGCTGTTCCTGAAGGGCAGCACCGACGTCCACGGCAACGCGCTGCTGAACTACAAGCTCGATGCCGGCCACGTGCTGGTGGCGCGCGCCGGCAGCGACCTCTCGATGCTGCCGTTCAACCAGCCGGCGCTGGACCTGAGCGAGTTCGCGGTGGCCGGGCGCGAGAACGCCTGGTTCGACGTGTTCGCCTGGTCCGGGCGCGACCTGTACCGCCCCGGCGAGACGCTGCGGGTGTCGGCGATCCTGCGCGACAACGACGGCAGGCCGGTGAAGGCGCAGCCGGTGTTCCTGCGCCTGAAGCAACCCGACGGCAAGACCTTCCGCGAGACCCGCCTGCAGCCGGGCGAACAGGGCTACCTGGAGTTCGCCCAGGCGATCCCGGCCGACGCGCCGACCGGGCGCTGGCAGGTGGAATTCCGCACCGATCCGGCCAGCGCCGAGGCGGTGCAGGGCATGACCGTGCGCATCGAGGAATTCCTGCCCGAGCGCATGAAGCTGGACCTGGACAGCCCGCAGAAGACGATCAGGCCCGGCGAGCCGCTCAAGCTGCAGGCCGGCGCCGCCTACCTGTACGGGGCCCCGGCCGACGGCAACCGCTTCACCGCCAAGCTGGCGGTGGCGGTCGAGCAGCACCCGCTGGAATCGCTGCCGGGCTGGTTCTTCGGCGACCCCACCCTGGAGCTGCCGCGCGAGGCCAAGGACGTCATCGACACCGAGTTCGGCCAGGACGGCAGGATCGCCCAGGACGTGGAGCTGCCGGTCGACGCCAAGCCGGGCAGCCCGATCGCGGCGGTGGTCTCCGGCAGCGTCTACGAGACCGGCGGCCGCACCGTCACCCGCACGCTCAAGCGCGTGCTGTGGCCGGCCGATGCGCTGGTCGGCGTGCGTCCGCTGTTCGACGACAAGGACGGCGCCGATGCCAACGGCAACGCCCGCTTCGAACTGACCCGGGTCGACGCCGACGGCAGGCCGAAGCCGGCCAAGGGCCTGAAGGTCACCCTGGTGCGCGAGCTGCGCGACTACCACTGGACCTTCGCCGACAACCGCTGGGACTACGACTTCACCCGGCGCTTCGAGAACAAGGAGAGCCGCACCCTCGACGCCGGCAACGAGAACGCCAGGTTCGACTTCCCGGTGGAGTGGGGCGAGTACCGCGTCGACGTGTTCGATCCGGCCACCGGCCTGACCACGCGCTACCCGTTCCGCGCCGGCTGGAGCTGGAACGACGACAACCGCGGCCTCGACGCGCGCCCGGACAAGGTCAAGCTGGCGCTCGACAAGACCGGCTATCGGGCCGGCGACACGCTCAAGGTCAGCCTGACCCCGCCGCACGCCGGCAAGGGCCTGCTGCTGGTGGAAAGCGACAGGCTGCTGTACGTGCACGACATCGACGTCAAGCCGGGCAGCACCTTCGAGATCCCGGTCACCCAGGACTGGGAGCGCCACGACGTGTACGTCACCGCGCTGGTGTTCCGCGGCGGCTCGGCGCCGAGCAAGATCACCCCGGCGCGCGCGGTCGGCGTGGCGCACGTGCCGATGGACCGCAAGGCGCGCCGCGTCGCGGTCGGCCTGGTCGCACCCGTGCAGATGCGCCCGGAACAGCCGCTGCCGGTGACGGTCAGCGTGCCGGAGCTGGCCGGCAAGGCCGCGCACGTGACCATCTCGGCGGTGGACGTGGGCATCCTCAACATCACCCGCTTCCCGGTGCCCGACGCCAACGCGCAGTTCTTCGCCCAGCGCCGGCTCGGCGTGGACGCCTACGACATCTACGGGCGGGTGATCGAAAGCTTCGAAGGCGCCAGCGGCAAGCTCAGGTTCGGCGGCGACATGGCGCTGGCGGCGTTGCCGCAGGCCAAGCGCCCGACCGCCCGCGTGCAGACCGTGGACCTGTTCTCCGGCGCGGTGAAGCTCGACGCCAGGGGCAACGCGCGGGTGCAGCTGCCGGTGCCTGACTTCAACGGCACCCTGCGGGTGTCGGCGCTGGTGTACGCGGACGACCGCTACGGCAACCGCGACGCCGAGACGGTGGTGCGCGCGCCGATCCTGGCCGAGGCCAGCATGCCGCGGGTGATGGCGCCGGGCGACCGCAGCACCGTCACCCTGGACGTGCAGAACTTCACCGGCAAGCCGGGCGAGTTCAACGTGCGCGTGGACGGCATCGGCCCGCTGGCGATCGGCGAATCCAGCCGCACCGCCAGGCTCGGCGTCGACGGCAAGACCACGCTGAACTTCCCGCTGACCGCGCAGGAGGGCTACACCGTGGCCAAGGTGCGCGTGCGCGTGGACGGCAACGGCTTCAAGGCCGACCGCAGCTACGACCTGCCGGTGCGCGCGGCGTGGCCGTCGGTGCTGCGCGCGCAGACCCGGATGGTCGATGCCGCGCCCGCGCCGGTGTCGTTCGACGCCGGCCTGGCCGACGGGCTGATGGCCGGCTCGGTCAACGCGCGCATGGTGGTCAGCGCATTGCCGCCGATCCCGTTCGCCAGCGCGCTCAAGGGCGCGCTGGAGTACCCGTACGGCTGCGCCGAGCAGACCACCAGCAAGGGCTACGCGGCGTTGCTGCTGGACGACGCCACCGCGCAGCTGCTCGGGGCGCAGGGGCTGGAAACGGACAAGCGCCGCGAGCGCATGGAAGGCGCGTTCGGCCGGCTGGCTTCGATGCAGGTGTCCAGCGGCCACTTCTCGATGTGGGGCGACGACGGCTACGTCAACGCCTGGCTGACCCCGTACATCGCCGAGTTCCTGCTCGACGCCAAGGACGCCGGTTTCGCGGTGCCCGACAACGTGCTGCAGAAGGCGCTGGACCGGCTCAGCGAGGACCTGCTGTCCGGCGGCAACCAGTTCTACGGGCAGGACCGCCGCGAGGAGCTGAAGTTCGCCAACAAGGCCTGGTCCGGCTACGTGCTGGCGCGGGTCAACCGCGCCCCGCTGGGCACCCTGCGCGCGCTGTACGACAACGACCGCGACAAGGCGGTCAGCGGCCTGTCGCTGGTGCACCTGGGCATCGCGCTGTCGCTGCAGGGCGACGGCAAGCGCGGCGAGGCCGCGATCAAGGCCGGCTTCGCCAAGGACAGCGGCGAGCGTCCGTACTACTTCGGCGACTACGGCAGCGTGGTCCGCGACGACGCGCTGATGATCGCGCTGCTGCACGAGCGCGGCCTGGCCAGGCCCGAGTACGACGCCCGTGCGGTGGCGCTGGGCCGCGCGCTCGACGCCCGCCGCAACAGCGGCTGGCTGTGGCTGAGCACGCAGGAGCAGGTCGCGCTGGCGCGGCTGGGCAAGGCGCTGCTGGTCGACCAGAAGAAGCTGGTGTCCGGCCAACTGGTGGTCGGCGACGAGACCAGCGAGATCGCCCCGGCCAAGCTGTTCGGCCGCAGCTTCGACGGCGCCCAGCTGGCGCGCGGCGTGCGCTTCGTCGCGCAGGGCGAGGCGCCGCTGTACGCCAGCCTCGAGGTGGCGGGCATCCCGCGCGCCGCGCCGGCGCCGGACGACCGCTACATCGGCGTGGAGCGCAGCTGGTACACCACGGACGGCAAGCCGTGGACGCCGCGTCCGCTGAAGGAGGGCGAGGCGCTGATCGTGCGCGTCGGCATCACCGCCAACACCGCGATGCCCGACGCGCTGCTGACCGACCTGCTGCCGGCCGGCCTGGAGATCGAGAACTTCAATCTCGGCGATGCCAAGCAGTGGGCCGACGTGGTGGTGGAGGGCATCGAGATCAGCGACCGCGCCAACGCCGCCGACGTCAAGCACGAGGAGTTCCGCGACGACCGCTACGTGGCCGCGCTGGGCCTGTCCAGGGGCAGCAAGGCGCAGGTGTTCTACCTGGTGCGCGCGGTGACCCCGGGCACCTACACCGTGCCGCCGCCGCTGGTGGAGGACATGTACCGGCCGGAGCTGCGCGGCGTCGGCCGCAGCAACCCGACCACGATCACGGTGGTGCAGCCTTAGCGGAGCGCCCTCATCCGTCGCTTCGCGCCACCTTCTCCCGCAAGCGGGAGAAGGGAAGCCAGGCGGCCCTTCGATGCAACGGAACTGTTTCCGGAGGTTCCTTCTCCCGCTTGCGGGAGAAGGTGTCCGAAGGACGGATGAGGGAAAGCCGCAAACCCGCCGGCCACGCGTCCGGTCCCGTCGCCGGCCCGCCCACGGCAGAATGGCCTCCCTTGCTGGAAGCGGACATGCCTGCACAATCCTCCACCTCGCCCGGCCAGCGGCCGCTCGCGCAGCTGCTGCGCGTTCTGCGCTGGGGCACGGCCGCGCTGCTTTCGTTGCTGTTGCTGCTCGACCTGGCGTTCCCGTTGCCGCTGCCGGCCTCGCGCGACACTTCGACGCTGGTGGTCGCGCGCGACGGCACCCCGCTGCGCGCGTTCGCCGACGCCGATGGCGTGTGGCGCTACCCGGCCACGCCCGAGAGCGTGTCGCCGCTGTACCTGCAGGCGCTGCTGACCTACGAGGACCGCTGGTTCTGGCGCCATCCGGGGGT
>DNXT01000439.1:6386-6881 GCA_003505795.1 Lysobacteraceae bacterium
GTTCTGGCGCCATCCGGGGGTGAACCCGTGGGCGCTGCTGCGTGCCGGCAGGCAGTGGCTGCTGGAGCGGCGCATCGTCTCCGGCGGCTCGACCCTGACCATGCAGGTCGCGCGCATCCTCGACCCGCATACGCGCACGCCATGGGGCAAGTTCAAGCAGTTGCTGCGCGCGCTGCAGCTGGAGGCGCACCTGAGCAAGCGCCAGATCCTGCAGCTGTACCTGGAGCGGGCGCCGTACGGCGGCACCATCGAAGGGATCGAGGCGGCGAGCTGGGCGTACCTGGGCAAGCCCGCCTCGCAGCTGTCGCAGGCCGAGGCCGCGCTGCTGGCGGTGCTGCCGCAGTCGCCCAGCCGGCTGCGCCCGGACCGCCATCCCGAGGCGGCGCAGCGGGCCCGCGACAAGGTGCTGGAGCGCATGGCCGAACGGCGGGTATGGACGCGCGCGCAGGTCGCCGACGCGCGCATCGAACCGGTGGTGGCGCGCTCGCTGCAGCC
>DNXT01000289.1 GCA_003505795.1 Lysobacteraceae bacterium
GGCTGAAGCCCCTCCCACAGGTTTCTTGGCAAGGCCCGGTCGCGACTGAAGTCGCTCCTGCGGGCGGGCAGCGGGCGGTCAGGGTGGTTCCCGGGCCGGTGCGGGCATGGCGCCCGCCCGCATTCCCGCCAGCACATGCCTGACGTTCGCGGCCCGCATCTGCGATCATTGCCCGCTTGTTGCCGTAGTCGCGGCGTTGCATCGTCAGGTAGCCCATGTCCCACAGCCCCCTGCGCCGCGAAGTCGGCCCTCTCGCGCTCATGCTCACCGGCCTCGGGTCGATCATCGGTTCCGGCTGGCTGTTCGGCGCCTGGCGCGCGGCCGGGCTGGCCGGTCCCGGCGCGGTCTGGGCCTGGGTGCTGGGCGCGGCGATCATCACCACCATCGCCTTGTCCTATGCCGAGCTGGGGGCGATGTTCCCGGAGTCCGGCGGCATGGTCCGCTACAGCCATTATTCGCACGGTTCGCTGGTCGGCTTCATCGCCGGCTGGGCCAACTGGATCGCGATCGTCTCGGTGATCCCGGTCGAGGCCGAGGCCTCGGTGCAGTACATGGCGTCCTGGCCGTGGCAGTGGGCGCAGGACCTGTACATGCAGGCGCCGGGCGGCGCCGGCGAGCTTTCGGTGCCCGGGCTGCTGATCGCCGCGGTGCTGGTGCTGGTGTATTTCCTGCTCAACTTCTGGAGCGTGAAGCTGTTCGCGCATTCCAACACTGCGATCACCGTGTTCAAGCTGATCGTGCCGGCGCTGACCGGCATCGCGCTGATCGCCAGCGGCTTCCATCCGGGCAACTTCGGCGTCGGCCTGCATGGCGGATCGCACGTGATCGACTTCGCCGCGGTGCTGACCGCGGTGGCCACCGCCGGCATCGTGTTCAGCTTCAACGGCTTCCAGAGCCCGGTGAACCTGGCCGGCGAGGCGAGGAACCCGGGGCGCAGCATCCCGTTCGCGGTGCTGGGCTCGATCGGCCTGGCCACGATCGTCTACCTGATCCTGCAGGTGGCCTACATCGGCGCGGTGCCGCCGGACCTGCTGGCCAAGGCCGGCTGGCACGGCATCGACTTCCGCTCGCCGTTCGCGCAGCTGGCGATCATCGTCAACCTGCACTGGCTGGCGATGCTGCTGTACATCGACGCCTTCGTCAGCCCCAGCGGCACCGGCATCACCTACACCGCGACCACCGCGCGGATGATCTACGGCATGGAGAAGAACGGCACCCTGCCGGCGGTGCTGGGCAAGGTGCACGCGCATTGGGGCGTGCCGCGCCCGGCGATGTTCTTCAACCTGGCGGTGTCCTACCTGTTCCTGTTCTTCTTCCGCGGCTGGGGCACGCTGGCGGCGGTGATCTCGGTGGCCACGATCATCTCCTACCTGACCGGCCCGGTCAGCGCGATGACCCTGCGCCGCACCGCGCCGGACATTCACCGCCCGCTGCGGATCCTGGCGATGCCGCTGCTGGCCGGGGTGGCCTTCGTGATGGCGACCGAGCTGCTGTACTGGGCGCGCTGGCCGCTGACCGGCGAGATCATCCTGCTGATGGTGGTGGCGCTGCCGGTGTACGCGTACTACCAGCACAAGCAGGGCTGGAAGGATTTCCGCCGCAACCTCAAGGGTGCGGCCTGGATGATCGCCTACCTGCCGGTGGTCGCGCTGCTGTCGTGGGCCGGCAGCAGCACCTTCGGCGGCCACGGCTACCTGCCGTACGGCACCGACCTGCTGGTGGTCGGCGCGGTCGGGCTGGTGTTCTACGCCTGGGGCGTACGCAGCGGCTGGCGCACGCCGTCGATCGAGAAGGCCGTCGCCGCGGCCTGAATCCTTCTCCTACCGGGAGCAAGGGGGCGCCCAGCGCCGGATGAGGGTACGGGCCAAGCCTCGTGCGGTCGAAACAACGCTGGGCTTCGCCCCATATCCTCGCCCCAGCCCCTCTCCCGAAGGGAGAGCGGCTTCAAGCGGTAGCCACCAGCCTCGGCCCACCGTCGAGGTGGTCGAGCTCGCGCACCAGTTCGGAATACTGCCGCAGGCGCCCCATCTCGCGCATGTTGACGATGTCCTCGTGGCGCAGGTCGCGCTTGGCCATCACCTGCTGCTTGTAGCGCAGCACCTCCGGATAGCGGCGCGCCATCTCCAGCGCGTCGGCCACGCATTCGACCGTGTCCGCATCCGGGGTCAGCCGGGCGCGGCTGTTGAACGCGCGCAGCCAGCGCTCGAAGCCGGCGCTGTGGTCGAACAGGTCGGCGATGTACCACATCACGAACAGGATCGAGATCCACGAGGTGAACACGATCACGATGCGGCTGAAGGTCACGTGGAAGTCGTGCTGCCACAACTGGTGGGTGATCACCCCCAGCAACACCAGCGAGATCGCCTGCCAGCCGATGATCGAGGCCACCACCCATTGCTTCTTGGCGACGGTGAGCAGTGCCACCTCGTCGTCGATCTGCGCGTCGGACTTGTCGCGCCAGTGCGCGACCTGTGCATCGAATGGTTCCCGATGCAGCTCGTTGTCCTTCAACAGCAGACCCAAACCCTTGAACAAAGCAATCATGACAGGCTCCTTTCGGATGGCTGGTACCGAACCACTTGCTGACTGGCGATCCTGACGCGCCTTAAGTTCTAGCACTTTCCGGCGGCTTGGCAATGGCGGCGGGGGAAGGCGACGCCGTCGAGGCGGGCGCCGCGGCGGCAAAGCCCGCGATTCAGGGGCTGCGGACACGCGGGCCGGCGCGGCGGCCCCGGGGTTTTATGTTGCGCTGCACATCGCATCCGTTGCGGTTCGCGTCCGCCGCTTACCGGGGGGAATGCGCGAGGACCGGGCTCGACTGTGCCGCCGCGAGGGTCGAAGCCACGTGATGCCGGGCCGCGCCGGCGAGGGGATGGCTGCACCCGTGCGGCGGCTTCCGTGAGCGGTGCGGTGCGGTGCCCGGAGCGGGCGCGCAATCACTGGCATCGGTGCGGCGCAGCAGGCGAGGGGCACCCGACCGGTGGATCGCGAGCATCGTCGAGCCGCGGCAGCCGGCTTGCCGGGCAACGCCATGGCGCGTTCGCCGGAGCGGGCCGGTTCCTGGCCGAGGGCCGGATGCATCGGCGCGCTGCCTCCGGCGGGCGCGAAGGATCGCGGGCAAGCAGCGCGGCCGGCACGGCGCGCACGGCTGCGCGCCGGATCGGGGCCGCCTGGGCCTCTCGCGACCGGGCTACGATAGGCGCATGTCCGCCGTGTTCCGCTCGATCGCCGCGCCCGCCACCGCCCAGATCCGCCGTTGGGTACTGGACGCGTTTCCGCGCGGGCAGAGCGGTATCGAATACGACCTGCCGCCGGGCGATGCCGGCCTGTTCGGTGCCGGCAGCGTGACCTGGCGGGTGCATGCGGAGTTTCCCGGGATGCTCTCGGGCGGGCTGTGCGCGTTGCTGCTGCAGATGCTGCACCCGCTGGCGCTGGCCGGCGTCTACGACCACTCCAACTTCCGCGACGACCTGGTCGGCCGGTTGCGCCGTACCACCAACTTCGTCGCCTGCACCACCTACGCGCCGCGCGGCGAGGCCGAGCGCCTGATCGCGCGGGTGCGTGCAATCCATGCACGGGTGCGCGGCACCCTGCCGGACGGGCGCGACTATGCCGCCGACGATCCGCAGCTGCTGACCTGGGTGCACGTGACCGAAGCGTACGGTTTCCTGCAGGGTTGCCGCCGTTACTGCCGGCCGGTGCCGGAGGCGGTCGCCGACCGCTACTACGACGAGTGCCGGCGCGTCGCCGAGGCGCTGGGCGCGCGCGACGTGCCGGCGTCGGAGGCGGCGGTGTCGGCCGACTGCGAGCGGATGC
>DNXT01000291.1 GCA_003505795.1 Lysobacteraceae bacterium
CTCGACCTCGTCGCGGCGCAGCGCCGGCCAGTCGGCCGCCGCGCGCGCGGCGCCGACGCCGTGGACCAGGTGCGTGGCGCTCATCGGATCGTCCCGCGCGCGCCGGGTGGTCTAGACCAGGTGTGTCGATGCCGCCGGATTGGTCCGATGCCGCGATCGGCTGGAACGGGGACGACGCTGCCGGGTCGTCGCTGCGCGCGGGCGCCGGGGCGGCGGAGGCGGCAAGTGGAGTGAAATGGCAGCGGGAAGCCGTAGGAGGCGCTGACCGTCATCTCGATGGGTAACTGCACGGGCCGGCGCGGCATCGGGCCACGGCCGGAGCGGCGCATTATGGCGGTTGTCGCCGCGGCCCGCCATCGCCGCGCATGGCGCCGGGGTGCGGCCATCCGGATAATCGCCGGGATGAGCGAACGCCAGATAGCCGCGGTGGTGGTCACCTACCAGAGCGCCAGCACCATCGACGCATGCCTGCTGCGATTGCGCGCGGCCGACGGCGTGGCGGAGATCCGCGTCGTCGACAACGGCTCCGGCGACGGCACGCTGGAGATCGTGCAGCGCCATGCGGTCGCGGACGCACGCGTGCATTTCATCGCCAATCCTGACAACCCCGGGTTCGCGGCCGCCTGCAACCAGGGCGCGGCGGACTCGCGGGCGCCGTGGCTGGTGTTCATCAATCCGGACCTGATGGTGGAGACCGACACGCTGGCGCGCCTGCGCGAGCAGGCCGCGCTGCTGGGCGAGGCGCTGCTCGGGGTGGAGCAGGTCGACGAGCATGGCAACCCGGACGCGGCGGTGCGCCGTTGCGATCCCGACTTCGCGGCGATGCTGCGGTCGCCGCGGCGCGGCGCGCAGCTGGCGGTGCCGGCCGATCCGCACAGCCCGCTGCAGCGCGTCGACGCGCTGTCCGGCGCGCTGATGATGATGCCGCGCGCGCTGTTCGAGCGGATCGGCGGCTGGGACGAGGGCTACCGCCTGCATGCCGAGGATCTGGACCTGTCGCGGCGCGCACGCACGGCCGGCGCGGTGGTCGCGGTCGCCAACGGCCTGCGCGTGGTGCATGTGCGCGGCGTGTCCAGCCGCTCGCGGCCGTTCTTCGTGGAATGGCACAAGCACCGCGGCCTGTGGCGTTATTTCCGCAAGTTCGAGGCGCCCGCGCGCGGGCCGCTGGTCCGCGCCGGGGTGTGGCTGGCGATCTGGGCCCATGCGCTGGTGCAGGTGCCGCGGCTGCTGCGCAGAATGTGACAGGCTGCGCCCAGTAAACCGGACTCATTGTTGATTCCTGGTGTGGCAGCGAACGTAAAAAAAGTGTGATACGGTGCCATCGGCGTAGAATTTTCGAAAGCGTGACGCCTCCTGTTTCCCGCAAGGGACTCCCCACCAGGAACCGGTTCGATGTCTATCCATCACGCCCCCGGGACGCGGGGGAGGGTGCGCGCATGGCTCCGGCCGCCGCAGCCGTCGAGCATGCCCCGCGTCCTGCCGCAGCCTCGCCCGGCAACGGCGCGCTCACGCTGCTCTTCGCTGGCACTGGCCGCCGCCTTGGCGGGCGTTGCCGCGTCCGGCAACTGCTTGGCCGGCGCCTGGTCCCAGGCCGACGGCGACACCTTGGCCATCCTCAAGTACCTGCACAGCGAGGGGCATGGCTGGTTCGACGACGGTCATCACCGGACCGACTTCGGCAACGACGGCCGCAGTCGCCAGGATCAGCTCAATCTCTATGTCGAGCATGGGCTGACCGGCCGGCTCAGCCTGATCGGCAACTTCTACTTCAGCCAGGTCGGTTTCAACAACGACGATGGCACTCGTCGCCGCCGCACCAGCACCACCGGCCTGGCCGACCAGGAACTGGGACTGCGCTATGCCCTCGGCCATGCCGAGCAGGACCCGTGGCGCAGTTCCGTGCAGGCGCTGGTCAGCATCCCGGGCTACGGCCGCGACAAGACCTACCATCCGAGCAATCCCGGCAGCGATCCCGCATTGGGCCTGGGCGACTACGGTCTGGAGCTGCGCTACAGCCGCGGACGCGGCTATGCGCTGGGCGGGCACGGCGGCTATGTCGACCTGAGCGGCGCACTGCGCCTGCGTGGCAGTGCCGCCTCCGACGAGGCGCGGCTGGACGCGTCCACCGGGCTGAGCTTGAACGGGCACTGGATGCTGCTGGGCGAGTTCAACGTGATCCAGGGCCTGGGCAATGGCCGCAACAACGCCAACGTGATCAGCGACGTGGGCAGCGGCAGCGGCTATGTCGCCACCGGTACCAACTATGACCTGACCAAGCTGCAACTGTCCGGGCTCTACAGCACGCCCGCCGGCATGCAGCTGCAGCTCGGCTACCAGCAGCCGCTGATGGGCCGCAACACCGGCGCGGCCGGCGGTCCCTTCGTCGCCGCCTGGTGGCGTTTCTAGGGAGCTTCCGATGAGCACGCCGACCGGACCGACCCTCGCCTCGCTGTTGGCCACGGCCATGGAAGAGCCGGTGCAGGCCCAGCCGGCGGAGCCGGTCGCCGCCGCGCCGGCGCAGGACGGTGGTGCATCCGCCGCCGGTCCGGGCGAGCAGCTGGGACGCACGCCGTGCAGCCGCTACTGGCAGCGCCCGATCGGCCGCGCCCTGCTGGAGGCGGGCGTGATCAGCCAGGCCCAGCTCGACCAGGCGCTGGAGGCCCAGCAGCGCTGGCGTTCGCGCCTGGGCGAGGTGGTGATGGCGCAGCGCGGCATCGGCACGTTGAAGTTCTACGGCGTGCTGGCGCATCACTTCGGGCTGAACTTCGTCAACCTGCTCGACGCGCCGATCGATCCCTCGCTGTTCGAGCCGGCGCGCCTGTCCGACTACGCGCAGCGCCTGCTGGTGCCGTGGCGGCGCGAGAACGGCCAGCTGGTGCTGGCCCTGGCCGACCCGGGGCCGGAGAGTTTCGCCTGGGCGCGCGCGCTGTACGGCGAGGAGGTGCTGTTCGTGGGCACGTCCAAGTTCGACATCGTCTGGACGCTGCAGAAGCACGCCGAACGGCAGCTCACCGATGGCGCGCTGAACCGGCTGGCGCGGCATGCGCCGCAGCATTCGGCCCGGCAGGTGGTCACCCGCGGCCAGGTACGCACGCTGTGCGGGCTGGGCGCGGTGCTGGGGCTGGCGCTGGCGGCCTTCCCGCTGCAGACGCTGCTGGCGCTCAGCGTGGCGTGCGCGCTCGGGTTCCTGGCCACGTTCGCGCTGAAGCTGTTGCTGGTGCTGCTCGGCTCGCGCCACCGCATCGACATCAAGGTGACCGACCAGGACGTCGCCGCGCTGCGCACCGAGGACCTGCCGACCTATACCGTGCTGGTGCCCATGTACAAGGAGCCGGAGGTCCTGCCGATCCTGGCCAATGCGCTGCGCAAGCTCGACTACCCGATCAGCAAGCTCGACGTGAAGCTGGTGCTGGAGGCCGACGACACCGAGACCATCGAGGCGGCCAAGCAGCTGGGACTGGAGGCGTTCTTCGAAATCATCCGGGTGCCGCCGTCGCAACCCAAGACCAAGCCCAAGGCCTGCAACTACGCGCTGCACTTCGCCCGCGGCGAGCTGCTGACGATCTACGACGCGGAGGACAAGCCCGAGCCGGACCAGCTCAAGCGGGTGGTGGCCGCGTTCGGCAAGGCCGGTCCGGAGGTGGCCTGCATCCAGGCGCGGCTGAACTACTACAACGCCGACGAGAACTGGCTGACGCGGATGTTCACGCTGGAGTACACGCTCTGGTTCGACTTCTACCTGCCGGCGCTGGAATACCTGCGCATTCCGATCCCGCTCGGCGGCACCTCCAATCATTTCCGCCTGGACGTGCTGCGCTCGGTGCATGCGTGGGACCCGTACAACGTCACCGAGGACGCCGACCTGGGGGTGCGCCTGACCCAGCAGGGCTACCGGGTCAACGTGGTCAATTCGACCACCTTCGAGGAAGCCAACGTCAGCATTCCCAACTGGATCCGGCAGCGCTCGCGCTGGCTCAAGGGCTACATGCAGACCTGGCTGGTGCACATGCGCGATCCGCTGCACCTGTACCGCAGCACCGGCTTCAAGGGCTTCTGGGGATTCCAGTTCTTCATCGGTGGCGGCTTCTTCACCGCCCTGGGCATGCCGGTGCTGTGGGTCCTGTACCTGGCGTGGCTGTTCACCGGCACCACCCTGTTCGAGCCGCTGTTCCCGCCGTGGCTGAAGGTCTTCACCCTGGTCAACCTGCTGGCGGCGAACGGCTTCTTCATCTACATCACGATGGTGGCGGCGTTCAAGCGCGACTATTTCCGGCTGGCGCCGTACGCGCTGACCGTGCCGCTGTACTGGGTCCTGCAGTCCGTGGCCGCCTTCAAGGGCCTGTGGCAACTGATCCGCAATCCCTTCTACTGGGAAAAGACCACCCATGGCATCAGCAAGCACATGGAAACCGAACGCCGCGCCGCCCTGGAAGAGTGAGCGCGGCAGGTGGTACCGGGAAAGCGGCGCGCTGGCGTTCGTCGCCGCGCTGGCCGCGCTGACCCTGATCGGCAGCGTGCTGGTGCGCCAGTCCGGTGCCACGACGGCGGTCGCTACGGGTATGCAGGCGTTGCCCGGTTTCCCCTACGTGGCGCTGATCGGGTGGCTCGACCGGCAGGCGGACGCGCTGCCGCTGCTCGGGATGCGGCCGGGGCAACTGGCGGCGGTGTTCGCGAATGCGGTGTTCCTGTCGCTGCTGTGGCGCGATGTCGCCCGCTTCGCCGGCCGTGCATGGGCGTGCGGACTGACGCTGCTGGTCGCGCTCAACCCGCTGCTGCTGGCGACGATCGTGGCCGGTGGCGCACAGGCGGCCGGCCTGCTGGCCTTCTACATGCTGTGCCGCGCGTTGCGCCGGCTGTACGGGGCGGTCGAGGCCTTCACCTACCTGCGGATCGGCAGCGCGCTGTGCCTGCTGATGTGCATCGACCTGCAGGCGCTGATGCTGGCGCTGGCGATCGCGCCCTGGCTGGCGCTGGTGATGCCGGCGGCGGTGCGGCGCAAGGCGCCGGGCGCGTTCTACCTGGTGTGCTACCTGCCTTTCGCGTTCCTGCTTGGCTGCTGGGCATACCTGAACCTGACCGTGTTCGAAGCGGCATGGCCGCCGCTGGCGCTGCTGGTGGAGGAAGGGGCTGCGTTGCCGCCGCCGTTCGCACAGGTCCGGGCCCTGGCCGCGTGGCCGCTGCTGCCGCTCTGGCTGCTGGCGGCGAGATCGGAAGA
>DNXT01000287.1:0-5658 GCA_003505795.1 Lysobacteraceae bacterium
TCCGCGCCCCGGCCCGGCGCACCGGGCGTTCAGGCGTGTGCGAGCCAGTGGCTCGCAAGCCACACGCCCTCACCCCGGAGGGAGAAGGCGTACCTGGCTACGCGCCCTTTCCGATGCTTCCGGCCTCAAAGCTGTTCGGCGGGCCCGGCGATCGGCGGCAGCGGACGCGGATCGCCCTTGTCGTCGCCCCCCCCGTCCTTGCCCGACTTGTTCCAGCCGACCGGCGGCGGCGGCTCGCGGCCTTCCATGATCGCGTCGATCTGCGGCACGTCGATGGTCTCGTACTCGAGCAGCAGCTTGGACATCGTATGCAGCTTGTCCAGGTTCTCGGTCAGGATCTGCCTGGTGCGCGCGTAGGCCTTGTCCAGGATCGAGCGCACCACCTCGTCGATCTTGCGCGCGGTCGCGTCGGAGACGTTCTTGTGCTGGGTGACCGAACGGCCGAGGAACACCTCGTCCTCTTCCTCGCCGTAGGCGATCGGGCCCATCTCGTCGCTCAGGCCCCACTTGGTGACCATGTTGCGCGCCATCTTGGTCGCGCGCTCGATGTCGTTGGAGGCGCCGGTGGTGACCTTGTCCTCGCCGAAGATCAGCTCCTCGGCCACGCGCCCGCCGTACAGCGAGCACAGCTGCGATTCGATCGCCACCCGGTTCATCGAGTACTTGTCGCCCTCGGGCAGGTACATGGTCACGCCCAGCGCGCGGCCGCGCGGGATGATGGTGACCTTGTAGACCGGGTCGTGCTCGGGCACCAGGCGACCGACGATGGCGTGGCCGGCCTCGTGGTAGGCGGTCAGGGTCTTCTCGTCCTCGCTCATCGCCATCGAGCGGCGCTCGGCGCCCATCAGGATCTTGTCGCGGGCGCGGTCGAAGTGGTCCATGCGGACCTCCTTCTCGTTGCCGCGCGCGGCGAACAGCGCCGCCTCGTTGCACAGGTTGGCCAGGTCGGCGCCGGAGAAGCCCGGGGTGCCGCGCGCGATCACCATCGGCTCGACGTCGTCGGCCAGCGGCAGCTTGCGCATGTGCACCTTGAGGATCTGCTCGCGGCCCTTGACGTCGGGCAGGCCGACCACGACCTGGCGGTCGAAGCGGCCCGGGCGCAGCAGCGCCGGGTCCAGCACGTCCGGACGGTTGGTCGCGGCGATGATGATCACGCCCTCGCCGCCCTCGAAGCCGTCCATCTCCACCAGCAGCTGGTTCAGGGTCTGCTCGCGCTCGTCGTGGCCGCCGCCCAGGCCGGCGCCGCGATGGCGGCCGACCGCGTCGATCTCGTCGATGAAGATGATGCACGGCGCATGCTTCTTGGCCTGCTCGAACATGTCGCGCACGCGGCTGGCGCCGACGCCGACGAACATCTCGACGAAGTCGGAACCGGAAATGCTGAAGAACGGCACCTTGGCCTCGCCGGCGATGGCCTTGGCCAGCAGCGTCTTGCCGGTACCCGGCTGGCCGACCATCAGGATGCCGCGCGGGATCTTGCCGCCGAGCTTGGTGAACTTGGACGGATCGCGCAGGAAGTCGACCAGTTCGCCGACCTCCTCCTTGGCCTCGTCGCAGCCGGCCACGTCGGCGAAGGTCACCTTGATCTGGTCCTCGCCCTGCAGCTTGGCGCGCGACTTGCCGAACGACATCGCGCCCTTGGCGCCGCCGCCGCCGCCCTGCATCTGGCGCATGATGAACAGCCAGAAGCCGATGATCAGGATGACCGGCAGGAAGTTCAGCACGATCGACCAGAAGCTCGGGCCGCTGGCCGGCTTCTCGCGGGTCATCTCGATCTTCTTGCTGTACAGCACGTCCACCAGCTTGGCGTCGCTGGGGCCGTACACCAGGCCTTCGCTGCCGTCGGTGCGACGGAAGCGGATCGCGTTCACGGTCAGCCCGGTCTGGTCGGTGAAATCGACCGACTTGATGCGGCCGCCGTCCACGTCCTGCAGGAACTGGCTGTAGCTGATCGAATCGCCGGTTCCCGGCGCCACGCGTGGGGAAAAGCTCTGGAACACCACCATCAGCACGACGGCGACGACCACCCACAGCAACAGATTCTTGGTCAAGTCGTTCATCCTCATTTGCTCCGGTGTCCCTCTCTGATTCTCTTTAGGAAACGCGCTGGTTCTGGGGCAGCTTACTTGATCTGGGCCCGCTTGCCCTGACCGAGGGCATAAACCTCCGGCGAGCGCTTGCGCGACGCCTGCGGCTTGCGGATGGACACCTTGTCGTAGCGCCGGCGCAGGTCACGGACGTAGTCGTCGAATCCCACGCCCTGGAACAGCTTGATCAGGAACGCCCCACCCGGCTTCAGGTGGTTGTCGGCGAAATCCATGGCCAGCTCCGCCAGGTGCATCATCCGCGGCTGGTCCACCGCGTCCATACCGCTCTTATTGGGGGCCATATCCGACAGCACAAGGTCCACCGGCTGGTCGCCCAGCATTTCCTCGAAACGCGATAGGACGGCCTGCTCCCTGAAGTCGCCGTGAAGGAACTCCACCCCGGCCAGCGGCGGCATGTCGAGGATGTCCAGCGCCAGCACGCGGCCGCGCTCGCCCATCGACTTGCGGACCTGCTGCGACCAGCCGCCGGGCGCGGCGCCGAGGTCGACCACCACCATGTCCGGCTTCAGCAGGCGGTCGCGCTCGAGCAGTTCCTCCAGCTTGTACGCCGCGCGCGAGCGCATCCCCTCGGCCTGCGCCTTCTTGACGAACGGATCGGAGAAGTGTTCCTTGAGCCAGCGCTGGCTGCTTTTGCTACGGGAGGCCATGGGTACGGGGTCCGGCGGGGTCGTCATGATACCCTGAACGCCCTTTGCTTCCGTTCGATCCTGCATGTCCATCGCCCTCACCCCCGCCCAGAACCGCTTCCTGCGCGGCCAGGCCCACGACCTCAAGGCGCTGCTGCAGATCGGCGGCAAGGGCGTGACCCCGGCCTTCCTCGCGGAGCTGGACGAAGTGCTCGAGCGGCATGAGCTGATCAAGGTCAAGGTCGCCGCGGAAGACCGCGAGGCGCGCGACACGATGATCGCCGAGCTGGCCACGCGCTCCGGCAGCGCCCTGGTCCAGCGGATCGGCCATATCGCGATCTTCTACCGGCCCAGCAAGGAAAAGCGCCAGATCGTGCTGCCGCGCAGCTGATCGCAGGTCCGGCCATGCTGTTGACCCAGGAACATCCCGATTACACCTACGCCCTGCGCTCGGCCGACGGCCGCCATGCCAAGGTGAACGAGCGGGTGTTGCGGCGCAGTTTCGTGCTGGCGCCCGAGCGGCTGGTCGAGGACTGGCCGGTGGCGACCATCGAGCGGCTGCAGGCGGCGCACATGGCGGCGGTGCTGGAGCTGTCGCCGGCGCTGGTGCTGCTGGGCACCGGCGAGCGCCAGGCCTTCCCGGCGGCGGAGGTGATGGCGGCCTGCCTGACCCGCGGCGTCGGCATCGAGGTCATGGACAACGCCGCCGCCGCGCGCACCTACAACGTGCTGGCCGGCGAAGGCCGGCGGGTGGTGGTGGCGCTGCTGCTGGAGGGGGCCGACGCGCCCTGATCCGCGCCGGCAAACGGGGGCGCCGCCGGCACGGCGGCACCCTCCGCGGACCGGGCCTCGCTCAGAGGCGCGTGATCCTGATCCAGTTGAGGTTCCAGCCGCCCTGCGCGGCGTAGACGCCGAGGCTGTAGGTGCCGGCACCGACGCTCACGGTGTGCGAGACGGTGGTCCAGTTCTGCCAGCCGCCGGTCGCGGGCACCTGCACCTGGCCCAGCACCACGCCGCCGGCGTTCAGGTCCAGCGACAGCGCCCCGCCCGACGGACTGGCGACGCGGTATTCGACCCGGTAGTTGCCGCTGGCCGGGAAGGTGACGTTGTTGTAGGCCATCCAGTCGCCCTGGTCGATCCAGCCCACGTTCAAGCCGCCTTCCGAGCAGGCCTCGGTCTGCACCCCTTGCTGGGCGCTGAAGTTCTCCGCCTGCAGCGTGAGCGACCATGCCTGCGAGAACCTGGACACCTGGATCGACGAGGCGCGGTCGTTGAAGCCGTCCGCGACCAGGCAGGCGGTGTCCGCGCTCTTGGTCACGCTCGAACCGCCGAAGTTGTCGTTCTCGTAGAAGGTGACCTGGTACCCGGCATTGACCCGCACCGAGGAAATGTCGTCATTGGCGATTCCCCGTGCCTGCAGCTGGGACAGCGTGTAGCTCCCCTCCGGCAGCGCGACCGCGTAGCCGCCGTAATTGCAGTGCTGGTAGACGCTGGCCACGCCGGTGGCGCCGCCGGCGGGCGCGTAGACGCGCACGTAATCGACGTAGGTCTTGGCCGGGAGCCGGCTTTCGTCGACGGTGAAGCCCGGCCAGTTGCCGCCGATGGCGAAGTTCAGCAGCAGGAAGAAATCGCGGTGGAATTCCTCGGTGCCGTTGATGCTGCCCTGGATGTTGGCCTCGTGGAACTTGGTGCCGTCCACATACCAGCGGATCGCGTTGGCGTCCCACTCGATGGCGTAGACGTGCCAGTCCTGCACGCTCACCGGCGTGCTGCCGCCGTACTGCGCGTAGGTGCCGTTGTTGTCGCTCCAGTGGATGGTGCCGTAGCTGCGGTCCTCGGCGTTGACGTGCTCCATGATGTCGATCTCGCCCGAGGCCGGCCAGCCGACCTGCGGCAGGTTCGCGCCCAGCATCCAGAACGCCGGCCAGGCGCCGGCGAACGCCGGCAGCCTCATCCGCGCCTCGATCCGGCCGTACTTGAACGTCTTCAGGCCCTGCGTCTTCATCCGCGCCGAGGTGTAGCGGAATCCGCCGAAGTCCTCGCGCCTGGCGGTGATCACCAGTGCATTGTTCTCGATGGAGGCGTTCTCGCGCCGGTAGTACTGCAGTTCGTTGTTGCCCCAGCCGCCACTGCCGTTGCCGGTCTCGAACACCCAGTCCGGTCCGATCGATCCGTTGAATTCGTCGCTCCAGACCAGTTGCCAGTTCTGCGCCCACGCGCTGCCGGCGAACAGCGAAACGACCAGGAACACCATGCACTTCGAAAGAAATTTCATGGTACCGCCTCATTTGGTTAAGGGTGGATTCGAAGCGGCGCGGACGCACGGTACACCGCCATCCCCGATGGAAGGCGCGCAACATTCGTCGTGATCCATCGGCCGCCGCCCCGGCGTCTTCCCCCTGTCCCGCATGCCGGAGCGCGCCCATCCTAAGTGGGCGCCAACGCCGGCGTAAATGCCCTCGACAAGGCCTTTCCGGGAATCCGCGAAGGATGGCTCGAACGGCCATGGGAACCTTCATTTGCTGACCCCGGCCTTGTCCCACGACCGGTTATGGCATGCCATCCGGTTGACTCGGGCGATGCCGTGACGGACACAACGGACAAGGCGGCGACCTGTCCCGCGGTCGTCCATGTCCAGTCCCGCAAGTCCCGTCGAGCCCGCCAAGGCTGGCTCGCTTATTCGGAAGGTACGGATGACCGGCTTGCCGTCGCAGCGGGCGCGCCGGCGTTGCCCACGGTCCATCGGACCGTGGCACCGGGCCGCGGACCCGCCGGTCACGCCTCGGCGGCGCTCACTTCTTCGGCAGGTACTGCAGCGGGTCGACCGGCTTGCCGTTGTAGCGGATCTCGAAGTGCAGCATGTCGCGGTTCGCGCCGGTGCGGCCCATTTCGGCGATCTGCTGGCCGGCCTTCACGCTCTGGCC
>DNXT01000287.1:5851-6180 GCA_003505795.1 Lysobacteraceae bacterium
GCCGGCCTTCACGCTCTGGCCCTCGTTGACCAGGCGCTTGCGGTTGTGGCCGTAGGCCGACAGCCACTGCTCGTTGTGCTTGACGATGATCAGTTCGCCGTAGCCGACCAGGCCGGCACCGGAATAGACCACCACGCCATCGGCCGCCGCCCGCACCGCCTGGCCGTTGGCGCCGGCGATGTCCACGCCCTGCTTGGTGGTCTCGCCGGCGACGAAGTTGCCGACGATCACGCCATCGGCCGGCCAGCGCCAGCTGAAACCGCTGCTGGCAGGCGTCGCCACCGCAGCGGGATGCGGGGGCTGCGCCGGCGCGGCGGCGGATCCGCCCG
>DNXT01000286.1 GCA_003505795.1 Lysobacteraceae bacterium
GCCGCTTCCGCGCCCGCATCGAGGTCGCCGCCGCTGCTGCGCTGCCGGCCACGTCCGTCGATGCGGCGATCCTGGAGACCCAGGTCCGGGCCCTGCGCGGCGACAATCCCTGAGCCGCGCGCCGCCGCGCTTTGCGTAACGGCGACCGCGCCGTTACGCTTGCCCGGACGAGCCGCCAGGAGGCGGACGCCGCGCACCCGTGCGCGGGGAATCCGTACAGGGGAGTTTCATGCAGCCGCCCGATCCGCCACCGCCGTTGCCTTCCGCCGTTCCGGCGCCGGCGCCCTCGGCGACCCAGCACGTCCACCACTACTACCATCCGGCCAGGTCCGGCGGCACCGCGGCGCTGCTCGAGGTCCTGCCCGGCTTCTTCTTCCAGACCTTCGGCATCGGCCACCTGTATGCCGGCAACGTCGGCACCGGCCTGCTCTTCATGTTCGGCTACTGGCTGCTGCTGTTCTTCAACATCCTGCTGATGTTCGTGTTCGTCGGCTTCATCACCGCGCCGCTGTGCTGGATCGCGGCCATGATCATCGCGCCGATCACCACGGCCAATTCCTGCCGGACCGCCGTTCCGCTCACCACCACCCAAGGAGCTCCATCATGAGTGCCGTCCCGCCGATCCACACGCCGCCGCCGGCCGCCCCGCTGCAGCCGGTCCCGAACCATCTCGTCTGGGCGATCATCTCCACGGTGCTGGCGACCTGCCTGTGCTGCCCGCTCGGCCTGATCGGCATCGTCGCGATCGTGTTCTCGACCAAGGTCAACTCGCTGCTCAACCAGGGCGACATCGAAGGCGCCAAGCGTGCCTCGGCCAACGCCAAGACCTGGTGCTGGGTCGCGACCGCGCTCGCCATCATCGGCCTGCTGATCAACATCGCCATGTTCGCCACCGGCGGCGCCGAGACCTACCTGCAGATGATGCAGCAGTACCAGTAAGCCCGGGCCGGCATGTCCAACGCCCCGCGCTGGCTGAAGATCACCGGGCTGGCATCGGCCGCCGTCGCGGCCGGTGCCGGCATCTGGGTGCTGCGCCACTACGATCCCAACGCCGCGCACAACCCGTTCCCGCCCTGCATGTTCTATGCGGTCACCGGCCACTACTGCATCGGCTGCGGGCTCACCCGCGCGCTGCATGCGCTGGTCCACGGCGACCCGCTGCGCGCGTTCTCGCTGAATCCGCTCGCCGTCGGCCTGCTGCCGCTGGTCCCGCTGATGGTCGCCTGGTCGTCCGGATGGCAGCCGCGATGGCTGCAGCCGCTGATGAAGGTAGTGCTGGAACCGAAGCTCTGGCTGGTGCTGCTGCCGGCCTACTGGGTCGCACGCAACCTGCCCTGGTTCCCGTTCACCCTGCTCGCGCCGACCTGAGGATTTGTGGGAGGGACTTCAGTCCCGACGCTTTCCCGGTAGAGCCCGTCGGGACTGAAGTCCCTCCCACAGGCCACTGCCACCGATGCGAACCGAAGGTTGCGCTTGGCTATTCCCCGAGGTGCCGCTCAGGCGATCCACCCCGCGATCACCAGCAGCGCCATCGCCACCATCCACAGCAGCAGCACGCGCCAGACCAGGCTCATCGCGTCGCGGACTTCCGGCAGCCGGCGCCAGACCGGCACCAGCCCGGCATCGGTGTAGTCGTGGGCCTCCTCGCGCAGCTCGGCGCTGACGCTGGCACGCGCCACCGCGCCGAGGAAGCCCGGCTCCAGCGTCCAGCGGTCGCCGTGCGCATCGCGCCAGGCGCGCGACACGGTATCGAAATTGCCGACCAGCGCGATCGACAGCGTCATCAGCTGCGCCACCGGCCATTCCAGCAGCGCCAGCGCGCGCCGCGCCCCGTGCAGGTTCTCGGGCGGCAACCGCGCCGCCAGCCGGCTTTCGGCCAGCAGCGCGAGCAGCCGGTACAGCACCGCGCCGAACGGCCCGAGCAACAGGAACCAGAACAGCACCGCGAACCAGCGCCGCAATCCGTTCACCACCACCGCCTCGACCAGCGACGGCACGTCTTCGCGCAGGCTGCCGCCCTCGGACTGCAGCTGCGCGATCGCGGTCCGCCGCGCGTGCACGTCGTCGGCATCGATCAACGCCTCCACGTCGCGGTCCAGGTCGCGCGGTCCCCACATCCAGGCCAGCACCACCACGCCCAGCAGCAGTGCCGGCAGGCCATAGCCGATTCCCGACAGCAGCCACTGCAGCGCCAGCACCACCAGCAGCAGCGGCGCCAGCACCAGCGCTGCGCCGTAGCGGGCCTGCCAGGCGCCCTGCGCGCCCGCCTGTCCGCCCAGCCACTGCAGCCAGCGTTCGAGCCAGCCGAAGCCGCGCAGGGCCGCGGTCTGGGCCGGCAGGACATGCCCCAGCGCGAGTGCGACGATCACGGCAACCAGCGTTGTGAACATGGCGGCTCCTCCTGCAGGGATTCTATGCGAGTCGCCGCGACGGGCGCGTTCAACCGTGGGTGCGGTGCCAGTGCTCGATCAGCGAACGCGCGATCGAGATCGGCGGCGGCAGGCGGATGCCCGCGCCGTCGTCGTCGACGTCGCGCGCGATCGCCGCGCCGATCTCGGCATGCTCGAACCAGCGCGCGTCCTCCAGCTCGCCATCGACCTGCGGCCGTTCCGTGGCCGCGGCCTGCGCCTGGAAACCCAGCATCAGCGCACCGGGGAACGGCCACGGCTGCGCGCCCAGGTAGCTGCAGCCGCCGATCCGCACCCGGGTCTCTTCGAACACCTCGCGCGCGACGGTCTGCTCCAGCGACTCGCCCGGCTCGACGAAGCCGGCGATCACCGAATACCGGCGCGGCGCCCAGCCGGCCTGGCGTCCCAGCAGCAGGCGCTGGCCGTCGCCGACCGCCACGATCACCGCCGGATCGACGCGCGGGTAGTGGTCGTTGCCGCACTGCGCGCAGTGGCCGATGAAGCCGGCCCGGCGGAACGCCACCGCCCCGCCGCAGACGCCGCAGAAGCGGGTACGCGCCTGCCAGTAGGACATGCCCCGCGCATAGGCGAACGCGCTCGCGTCGGCCGCTGTCCAGGTCGCCGCCGCCTGGCGCAGGTCGATGCGTTGCGGCGCCTCCAGCGGGAGCGCGGCGGCATCGACGCAGAACCAGCCGCGCCGGTCCCGCAGGCCCAGGAAGATCGCCGTGCCCGGGCCGCCGCCGAGGGCGTCGCCGGTCACCGCCAGCGGCTGGCCGTGCGCATCGGCGAAGGCGTTGCCGTCGGCGTCCAGCACCAGCACGCGGGCGTCGGCCCACAATCGGGAAATGGCCTCGGGGTCGTCGCGCAGCGCATCCGCGCGGTCCAGCGGCTCGCCGGTGAAGGCGAACCCGGAGAAGGTCTGCGAAGGAGTCGGCATCCGCGGAAGCGTGACGCCATTCGGCGCCGATCGCAACCGCGGCGAGCCGCGTCCCGGCATGGCGGCGCCTCCAACGCGATGCGCGCGCCGGTCAGGCCGACAGCGCCACTACGTCCTCAGACGCTGAAGCTGCTGCCGCACCCGCAGGTGGTCTTGGCGTTCGGATTGCGGATCACGAACTGCGCGCCGGTCAGGCTCTCGGTGTAGTCCACCTCGGCCCCCATCAGGTACTGCAGGCTCAGCGGATCCACCAGCAGCGTCACCCCGTCGGTATCCACCGCCAGGTCGTCCTCGGCGCGGTTCTCGTCGAACTCGAAACCGTACTGGAAGCCCGAGCAGCCGCCGCCCTGGATGTACACGCGCAACGCCAGCTCGGCGTTGCCCTCGTCCTGGATCAGCTCGCGCACCTTGGCCGCGGCGGCACCGGTGAAGTTCAGCGGCCGGTCCAGCGACTGGTAGTCCGGGGCGGGCGCGGCGGCGGGAAGCGAAACTAGCGTACTCATGGCTGCAGCATGGGGGCGACCCAGCGCCGAATCAAGCGCCCACGGCCAGGCCCTCGGGCGCTTCCTCGTCCACCGCGCGCAGGCCCGGCGACGGCAGCGCCGCGACCGTGCCGGCATGGATCAGGCGCCCGGTCAGCTGCGCGCCGGCGCTCATCTCCACCACCTGGTAGTGCACGTTGCCCTGCACCCGGGCATTGGCGGCCAGCTCGACGCGCTCGCCAGCATGGACGTCGCCATTCAGCTGGCCGTTGATCACCACCACCGGCGCGCGCACCTCGCCCTCGATGCAGCCGCGCTCGGACAGCGTCACGGTCGCCGCCGCGCCGTCCTCGGCGACCACCTTGCCGATGATGCGGCCTTCCACGTACAGGCCGCCACTGAACAGCAGGTCGCCGCGGATCACCACCTGCGCCCCGATCAGCGTGTCGACCACGGTCTGGCCGCCACGACTGGACTTGTTTCCGAACATGCTCATCCCCCTCTGCCGTTGCCGGCGAGTTTCCAATCGAACGTCTGGCTGATCGGCGCCCCATCGCCGCTGAGCGAGATTCTCACACGTTGCGGGGTGAAATCCTTGGGCAGGATCACGCTGCCGCCCAATTGCTGGAAATAACGGAAGGAATACGGCTGTCCCGGCGTCTCCTCCTTCTGGTGCAGATCGTTCCAGCTGACCGTGGTCAGCTTGCCGGCACGCACGCCTTCCACCGCGAAGCGCAGCTGGCCCTGGCTGATCGCGCCGCGGTTCAGGTTCTGGGTCAGCACCGCGGTGTAGTTCCAGGTGCCGCCGGCGTCGGCGCTGAACTCGATCGAATGCACGTTCAGGCCCTTGCGCTGGCTGGTCGCGCCGACCAGCCGCTCGTAGAAGGCGACGTCGGCGCGCAGGCCGGCGATCTGCTCGTCGCGTTCGGCCAGCGAGGCCTGCACCTCGTTGTTGGCGGCGCGGCTGATCTTGTCCGACACCGTCAGGTTGACCTGGCGCTGCTTGAGCTCGGCGATCTCCTTCTGCTGCGCGGCCTGCTGCTGCCTGGCCGCGGCCAGCTCCGCCTCCACCGCGTCCAGGCGCGGCGCCGCGGTACGGCTGGCGATGAACCAGACCGCGGCCAGCGAGGCCAGCCAGAGCACGGCGATCAGCAGCCACAGGCCGCGGCCGCTGCGCGGCCCCTGCTGGACGATCTGGAAACGGGGAGTGGGCTGGCTCATGGTCGGGATCGGCGCGGCCGCGGCATGGCGGCTGCAGCTGTCGCTGGCAGAGGAGGGCCGCCTAGTGTAAGCGACGGCGGCCGCGCGGCCGGACCCCCCACTGGCGGAGCGGAGCGCCTTCGCCGATAGTGCCGGATCGTCCCCTCCGCAGCTGACAACACGCCATGAGCGACGCCCATGTCTTCGTGATCGGCATCCTGCTGGCCTGGCTGGCCGGCATCCGCGTGTACCTGACCGTGTTCGGCGTCGGCCTGGCCGGCCTGCTCGGCTGGATCGAGCTGCCGCCGGCGCTGCAGGCCACCCAGTCGTGGTGGGTGCTGGGCACCTCCGGCGCGCTGGCCCTGGCCGAGTTCTTCGCCGACAAGATCCCCGGCGTCGACTCCGCCTGGGACCTGCTGCAGACCCTGGCGCGGGTTCCGGCCGGCGCGTTCCTGGCCGCCGCGACCCTGTCGCCGGACGGCGAGCTCGGC
>DNXT01000259.1 GCA_003505795.1 Lysobacteraceae bacterium
GCGCGGCAGGTTCGCCGGCGGACGGCGCACGTCGACCAGCTGCGCGCCGCTGGCGGCCGCGGCGGCGGCCAGTCCTTCCACGTCCTGCAGCGAGGTATGCAAGCCGCTGACGATGTCCAGGCCGGCACGGACCGAGCGCAGCAACGCCTCCCGCCAGCCTGGCGGGATCCGTCCCTGCGGCGGCGTCACGCCGATCACCAGCGAGCGCGCGCCCGCCGCGACGGCCGTCTCCGGGGTCATCTCCGGCAGGCCCAGGTCGATCGTGCCGCCGGGCATCCGCCACTGGCCGCGGCAGCTTTCCGCCGCCCAGTCGCGCAGGCCATAGGCCGTCTTGGCCTTCAGCGCCAATGTCTCCTCGCCCAGGAACAGCAGGTAAGGCCGTTTCAGGCTGAGCACTGTCGTCGTTCCCCGGTCGGCAGGCGCCTGCACCTGCGCGCCACCACCCCATGAGGCTCCCACTGTTGTCGTCATTGACTGTCCGCCGGTCCGCCGGTTCGTTGAGCAGGCTCCATTGCAGCACCGGCGGCGGCGCCCGGCATCGGGAGAAACCCGGATGTTGTCCGGCGAGGGCGCGAGGCCCTTGTCACCTTACCGTCATGGTGCTACAAGCAATGCTGCCCTGCAGCATTGCCCGGAAGCAGGATTCCACGTCGTACGCGCAAGGACTGGCGGCGCCGCTGCGTTCCTTGGGAGACGGTCCCCGATGTTGATGCTGGACAACTATGGCGCAAGCGCCGCCGGCGACGACACCGCCACCGCGCGCGCCGACCTGCTCAAGGCGCTGGACATGGGCGCGTTGTGGCATGCCTGCGCTTCGCTGGTGACGCGGGTGCTGCCCTGCCATTCGTGCAGCCTGATGTTCGACATCGATGGCCTGCACCCGCAGCAGGGCCACCATTACCTGACCGAG
This sequence comes from Lysobacteraceae bacterium, assembly GCA_003505795.1. Lineage (GTDB taxonomy): Bacteria > Pseudomonadota > Gammaproteobacteria > Xanthomonadales > Xanthomonadaceae > UBA8801. Next base: position 911 of record DNXT01000259.1, read on the forward strand.
GCGCAGGAGGAGGCCCCGCTGCCGGTCACCAGCCTGGACGTGGCTGCGCCCTACCTGATCGCCAATCCGAAGGTACGCTGGTACACGTTCTCGCAGATCGTCTCGCAAGACGCGCTGGCCGAGGTCCGGTTGCGCGCGCAGAATCCGGCACCGGGCTGGCGCGAGTTCATCCACTTCGCCTTCTGGAACGGCAAGCGCCTGGAGGCCGTGCTCAGCATCCGCATCCGGGCCGGCCACAACGCGCTTTCCGAACGCGAGCTGTCGTTCCTGACCGATCTGTACCCCGTGCTCGACGCCGGGCTCCAGCGCGTGCGCAAGCTGGAGTCCGAACGGGTGCGACACCGTGCCTTCGAGGCCCTGCTGTACAGGCTGCCGGTGGCCGCGGCGATCGTCGACCAGCACATGATCCCGGTCTACATCTCCCCGGAAGCGTCGCGCCTGTGCCGGCGCTGGGGGCGGCACGACGGCGACCTTCTTCCCGAGGCGGTGGAGGAAAGCCTGCGTTCGCGGCTGCGGTCGCCGCTGGACGCCGGCGCCGATCCGCTGGCATTGCACGGCGGCATGCTTACGGTCCGCCACCGCGAGCGCCCGCAACTGAGCCTGCGCCTGGAAATCAGCGCCCCGCTGCAACTGGCCGGCGGCCGCCGCCACTACATCGTGACGATGGTCGCCGATGGCGACGACGAGGCATCGGCGCTGGCCCTTTCGCCACGCACCCTGACCTTGCTGCAGCGGCTTTCGCCAAGCGAACGCAAGGTCGCAGCGCTGGTCGCGCGCGGCCTGCGCAACGAGGCCATCGCCCAGCAACTGTGCCGTTCGCGCAAGACCGTGGAAAGCCAGATCAGCTCCATCTACCGCAAGCTCGACGTCGAGAGCCGCGCGCAACTGGTGCGCTTGCTCAACTGAGGCGCGGCGGCGGCCATGGCCGCCGCCAACGCCAGCCGGGCTCCGGCTCAGCGTCCCTTCGACGCGGCCGGCAGCACCATCGCCGCGAGATCTTCCGCGGCCGCCTCCAGATCGGCCTTGGCACCGCGCGCGTTGACGTGCAGCGCCACCACCACGTCCTGTTCGGCATAGTTGGCGAAGTACGACAAGGTGCCCTTCACGCTGCCACTGTGGGCGTAGTAGCGGCGCCCGCTGGCGTCGGTCAGCACCCGCCACACCAGCGCCTGCACCGGCGCCTGCTCGCGTTCCGAGCCGCCCTCGCCGCGGAAGGCCTTCACCTGCGGCCCCAGCTGCGGCCGATACATCTCCGCCAGCGCCTCGTGCCCGAGCAACGCCCCGCTGTTCAGCGCATGTCCCAGCCGCACCATGTCCTCGTCGCTGGCGATGATGCCGCCGCCGATGAACTTGTAGCTGACGTTCTCCTGCTGCGCGTTCTCCAGGCGGCCGCTGGCGCGGTCCAGCTCGTAGCCGCGGGCGCGATCGCGGACGATGCGCGCCGGGACGTCCAGCTCGGTGTGCGGCATCCCGGCCGGGATCCATACGCGCTCGCGCAGGTATCGTTCCAGCGGCTGTCCGCTGCCGCTCTCGATCACCGCCTGCAGCAGGCTGGCGCCGTAGGAGGTGTAGTTCCAGTGGCTGCCGGGCGCGAACAGCAACGGCTCGTCCTGCCAGCGCCGGCTGGCTTCCTGGAGGCTGTCGAACTGGCGGAAGCGCAGCACCTGGCCGTCGCCGAACTCGCCGTCGCGGTAGTGGCGGATGCCGGAGGTATGGGTCATCAGCTGACGCACCGTGATCGGTGCCTGCTTGCGCGGGAACCAGGGCGCGTAGACCTGGATCTGCGCGTCCAGGTCGGCCTTGCCGCGCTCGACCAGCTGCATCACCCCGATCGCGCCGAACAACTTGGACACCGAACCGATGTTGTGCACGCTGCGCCCGGTCATCGGCACTTCGTTCTCGGCATCGGCATAGCCGACTCCGCCGGAATAGACCAGGCGGCCACCGACCATCACCGCCGCCGAGGCGCCCGGAGCGCCGGCGTCACGGCGCAACTGCTCCAGGCGCTGCACGGCCTGTGCCGGGTCCAGCGCGATCGCAGGGCCGGCCAGCAGCAGCCAGAGCAGCAGGACTGCCAGCACGGGAAGTCGTCGGGAATTCATGATCATGTAGCGTTCTCTGGTGGACGGGTGGAAAGAGCAAGCGGGACTCAGCGCGCCGCCGGTACGGCGGCACCCAGGTACTGTTCGAAGAAGCCTGCCGTCGCTTCGTTCACGCGCAACGCGTTGGCGTAGCGCAGCATGTGGTGCGAGTCGTCGGGCACGATCAGCACCTGGTAGTCGACCCCACGCCCGTCCAGCCGCCGCACCAGGTCGATGGTCTGCTCGACATGGACGTTGCGGTCGTCGTCGCCATGGATGAACAGCACCGGCGACCTCCATCCGGCAACCGCCGAGGCGGGCGAAGCGCTCCAGGCCACCTGGCGGGCGCGTTCGGCCTGCGCCGCGCTGTCATACAGGCGCGGCTCGAACATGCCCGCGTACTCGTCCGCGGTCCAGTCATGCACGCCGTGGATGTCCACGCCGGCCTTGAACAGGTCCGAATCGTGCGCCAGCGCCATCGCCGTCAGGTAGCCGCCGTAGGAACCGCCGTAGATGCCGATCCGCTGCGGGTCCACGCCGGGCAGCGTCTGCAGGTAGCGTCCGGCGGCGCGCACGTCGCGGTATTCGGCGCCGCCCTCGAACCCGGCCTGGCGTGGGAAGTGGTAGTCGAAACCGTAGCCGGGGCCCAGCCGGTAGTTGACCGACAGCACCACGAAGCCGCGGCTGGCCAGGTACTGGTTCACCGCGTAGTTGTTGGCGTAGTAGTTGCTGTAGTGCCAGCCCAGCAGCATCTGCCGCTGCGGGCCGCCGTGCACGAACACCACCGCCGGGCGCCGCCCGGCGGCGTGCGCCGGCTCGAACAGCTGGGCACGGACCAGGTTGCCGTCCTCGGCGCGGAACTGCACCCGCCGCGGCACGACCAGGTCGTCGACCGGTGCGCCAACGCTCGCGCGCCGCGCCGGTGGCGGCATCGGCCTCCCAGATCGCCCACGGCCGCGACA
>DNXT01000050.1 GCA_003505795.1 Lysobacteraceae bacterium
GGGCAACGTCCACGCAAGCGCTCGCATGCCACGCCCTCATCCGGCGCTGCGCGCCACCTTCTCCCGCAAGCGGGAGAAGGATTGTGAATGTCGATTCGACCTGATGCCGCTCAGACCGACAGCTTGGAGCGCTTGGGCAGCTGCGCCTTCAGGAACGCCATCTGGTCGGCCAGGATGTTGCGGTTGGACAGGATCATGTGCTCGATCCAGCTGGGCCGGAACGGCACCGCCAGCAGCGGCATGTTGGCCTGCTGCGGGGTGCGGTTGGCCTTGCGCGAATTGCAGTGGAAACAGGCGGTGACCACGTTCTCCCAGGTATCGCGGCCGCCCTTGGAGACCGGCATCACGTGGTCGCGGGTCAGGTGCGGGCGGCTGAACTGCTGGCCGCAGTACAGGCACAGCTGCGAGTCGCGCGCGAACAGGGCGGTGTTGGTGAGCGTGGGAGTGGGATCGAGCGCGCGCGAACGCGCGTGGCCGCGCGCGGCGATGATCGGGTGCAGCTCGAGCACGCTGCGTTCGCCGGTCAGGCGCGAGGTGCCGCCGTGGATCTCCAGGCAGGGCTCGCCGAGGGTCCAGGACACCGCGCCGCGCGCGTACAGGCAGGCCGCGTCCTGCCAGTTGATCCAGTCCAGTACCCGGCCGTGCGCGTCCAGCGACAGCAGTCGCAGCGACGCCGAACGCAACGGGGAAATGGTCGAAGAGTGCCCGGTGACCGGCGCCAGCGAGGCTCCGGTATCGATCAGATCACGTACGGTAGTGTCTGTCTCCATCGGGAAGACAGCTTATACCCGATTGTTGACAATTTGTGTATGGCCCGCGCGAAGGGCCGCGGGCTCCTGCGAGCGACTCGCGCCTACGCCCCGAACAGCGCCTCGTCCAACGCCATCAGCGGCTTGGCGCCGCTGCGGATGTTGGCCGCGTGGGCGAGGGTGCGCGGCAGTATGCGGGCGAAGTAGAAGCGCGCGGTCTGCAGCTTGGACTCGCGCAGCGCCTCGTCGTGGCCCGGCCGCAGGGCGGTGGCGACGCTGCGCGCCCACCAGTAGGCCAGCACCACGTAGCCGGAATAGAACAGGTAGTCGTAGCTGGCCGCGCCGATCTCCTCCGGATCCCTGGCCGCGCGGTCGAGCACGTCGCGGGTGAGCATGGCCCACTCGCTGGCCTTGTCGCGCAGCGGCCTGACGAACTCCACCAGCGCCGCGTCGCCCTCGTTGGCCTTGGCGAAGGCTTCGACCTCGGCCAGGAACAGCTTCAGGCCCGCGGCCTGGGTGGCGGCGGTCTTGCGCCCCATCAGATCCAGCGCCTGGATGCCGGTGGTGCCTTCGTACAGGGTGGTGATGCGCGCATCGCGGGCCAACTGCTCCATGCCGTGCTCGTGGATGTAGCCGTGGCCGCCGAAGCATTGCAGCGCGTGGTAGGTGTTCTCCACCGCCCATTCGGTCTGGCAGGCCTTGGAGATCGGGGTGAGGAAGCTCACCAGGGTGTCGGCATCGGCGCGCTCCTGCGCGTCGGCGGCATGGTGGGCGACATCGATCAGCGTCGCCGCGTGCAGCGCCAGCAGGCGGCTGCCTTCGGTGAGCGACTTCACCGTCAGCAGCATGCGCCGCACGTCCGGCTGCACGATGATCGGGTCGGCGGCCTTGTCCGGATACCTGGCGCCGCCGAGCGAGCGCGACTGCAGGCGCTCGCGCGCATAGCGCAGCGCGTTCTGGTAGGCGCGCTCGGACAGGCCGATGCCCTGCAGGCCGACCCCGAGGCGGGCGGTGTTCATCATCGTAAACATCGCCTGCAGGCCCTTGTGCGGCTGCCCGACCAGATAGCCCTGCGCACCGTCGAAGTTCATCACGCAGGTGACCGATCCCTTGATGCCCATCTTGTGCTCGATCGAGCCGCAATGCAGCGTATTGCGCGCGCCGACGCTGCCGTCGCGCGCGACCTTGAACTTGGGGGTGACGAACAGCGAGATCCCCTTCGGACCGGGCGGCGCGTCCGGCAGCCGGGCCAGCACCAGGTGCACGATGTTGTCGGTGAGGTCGTGCTCGCCGGCGGTGATGAAGATCTTGGTGCCGGTGATCGCGTAGCTGCCGTCGGCGTCGGGTTCGGCGCGGGTCTTGAGCAGGCCCAGGTCGGTGCCGCAATGCGGCTCGGTCAGGCACATCGTGCCGGTCCAGCGGCCGTCGATCAGCGGCTTGAGGAACACCTCCTGCTGCCACGCCTCGCCGTGCTGCTTGAGCGCCTCGACCGCGCCGTGCGAGAGCAGCGGGAAGTTGCCCCAGGCCAGGTTGGCGGCGTTGATCATCTCGTTGAGCGGCACGCCCAGCGTGTGCGGCAGGCCCTGGCCGCCGAACTCCGCGGCCGCGGTCAGCCCGGTCCAGCCGCCCTCGACGAACTGCGCATAGGCCTGGCGGAAACCCGGCGGGGTGGTGACCTCGTGGCTGGACCTGTCGAACGCGCAGCCGATCTCGTCGCCGACGCTGTTCAGCGGCGCCAGCACGTTGCCGGTGAAGCGGGCGGCTTCGTCGAGCACCGCATCGATGATGTCGCGGCTGGCGTCGGCGTAGCCGAGCCGGGCGAACAGGGCCTCGGCGCCGAGAACGTCGTACAGCGCGAAACGGATGTCGGAAAGCGGTGCGGCGTAGCTGCTCATGGATGGCGTGCCTCGATGGTGCGGTTCGGTGATGCGCGGGCGTGGACGGGGGCGCGGCTCAGCGCAGCACGCCGTCCAGGCCGGGGGCCGGGCTGAGGGTGTTGCGCGACTCCACCTCGAACTCGCGCTGCTTCTTGTCCTGCGGCGTCGCCCAGACCTTGCCCTTCAGCTCGTAGGGCAGCGAGCCGCGGCTGGCCAGCGCGTCGGCGATGGTGATCCGCGCCAGCGACGCGGGCTTGAGCACGACTTCGACCACGTCCGCGGTTTCCGGCCCGATCGAGAAGGCGATGGCCTGCTCCAGCTTGCCGGCGGCCTGGCCGCCGACGCTGACGTCGAGCGCGACGCGGTCGAACTGCATCGGGATGCTGCTGTAGTTCTGCAGGCGCAGGTCCATCGCCCAGCTGCCGTCGGCGCGCACGGTCAGCTGCTGGATGCTCGCGGCGGGTTCGGACACGCGGCGGACGACACCATCGTTGCACGCCGCCAGCGCCAGGGCGCCCAGCAAGGCAACGCTCAAACCACGGATAAGACGCATGCGACGGCCTTCTTGGTCCAGGGGAAATCGCCGCGAAGCATACTACGCCGTATGGCGCCCGTGCTTTCCGCACCCGCACATTCAGTCCAGCGGCGCGGCCACGATCAGCTCGGAGAGGTCGTAACCCATGCGCACGGCCTCGGCCTTGAGCCGCTCCAGCTGCGCCCGCGACATGCGCGGCGAGCGCGACAGGATCCACAGGTACTTGCGGTCCGGCTCGCCGACCACGGCCCACTGGTAGTCCGGGTCGAGCGCGATGACCCAGTAGTCGGCCCATACCAGCGGCAGCCACGACAGCCAGTCCGGCGCGAACCGCAGCTTCAGCCGTCCCGGGTGGCCGGGGACCGGGCGGGCGACGCCGTCGGCGACCGCGCGTTCGCCCGGCCCGGTGCGGCAGCTGTTGCGCACGCCGATCAGGCCGTCGTCGCGCAGCGTATAGGCGGCGGTGATGTCGCCGGTGCATTTCTTCTGGAACGAAACCGGCAGGTGCGCGATCTCGTGCCACTGTCCCGCGTACCTGGACATGTCCAGCTGCTCCACCGAGGTCACCGCGGCGGCGGCATGGACCGCGGCGGACGACGCCAGCAGGGCGAACGACAGGAGCAGGGAGCGTGCGTGCATCGTCGGATTCCGGTCAGGTCGACCGCGAGGCTAGGCGACCGCGGCTATGGCAGGCGTGAAAGGCGGCCGCGCGGCGGCGGCGATCGAATCCCGAGGCTTGCCCAATCCGGAGCGGGTCGCTATGATGCGCGTCCTCGCAACGCAGGCACTGCATTGCGGGAAGCGTGGCCGAGTAGCTCAGTTGGTAGAGCAGGGGATTGAAAATCCCCGTGTCGGCGGTTCGATTCCGTCCTCGGCCACCAAGTATTCCAAGGGCTTGCAGAAATGCAGGCCCTTTTTGTTTGGTTCCGTTCGTACCGGGTGGCGACCTCCGTGGGAGGGACTTCGGTCCCGACAGGCTCTATCGGCAAGGCATCGGGACTGAAGTCCCTCCTACAGGAGCCCGTGCGGCATGGCCGCGTCATTCCTCGGGTTTGCTGTTCTTCAGGGCGCGGGTGTTGCCGAGCTTCTCGATCTTGCCGCCGGACTTCTCGAATCGCTTCAGGTCGCTGGCGATGCTCTCGGTGGTGATCTTGGCCGACTTGGCGGCGGTGCGGCTGCTGACCGGGAAGGTCATCGGCGATCGGTTCTTTTCGCTTGCCATCTTGGCTCTCCTGATCAGTACAGCGTCAGCGGGATGCCGGCCTGTACCTGCTTTTCGTAGGTCTTGCGCACGTCGCGGCAATACGGTCCGGACATGACGAAGCGACGGCAGGTCGAGGGGCGGTCGTCGTAGATCGAACACCGCATCGAGTTGTGGTCGATTGCCACGCACCAGCCTTCGTCGTCGCGTGCCATCACCAGCAGGCCGTGCGCGGTGCGGGCGGTGAGATGCCCGGGGATGCGGTCGCTTTCCTCGAGCAGTACCGTCAGCCGGCAGCACACGGCCTCGCAGGTGCTGCAGACGACCTTGGGGGCGGGTTGCGCGCTCATCTCAGCCGTCCAGGCCGCGGCGGTAGACGAACAGCCGCGGCGACTTGCCCGGTTGCGCGGGCTGGCGGGTGCCGGCGGCCAGCCGGAACCCGGCGTTGGCCAGTTCGCGCGACAGCGTGTTGGCGTTGCCGCGGCCCGGATCGCTGATGACGATCTCGCAGGCCGGCTTGGACAGGGCGGGAATCAGGCCGGCCAGCACCTGCGCATGGCCCGTCTCGTACAGCACGTCGCTGGCGATGATCATGTCGAAGCGTCCCATCTCGCGGCCGCCGGTCTGCCAGTCGAGGCGCCGGTAGGGCACCGTGTCGATGGCGTTCAAGGCGGCGTTGTAGGCGAGGAAGACTTCGGCGAGCGGATGGTGGTCGCTGGCGACGATGTCGGCGCCGCGCATGCGCAGCACCAGGCTCGCCAGCCCGAGTCCGCAGCCGAGTTCGAGGATGCGCTTGCCGGCGATGTCGCGCGCGCTCATGGCTTCGGCGAGCAGCTGGCCGGCCGGCCATACCTGGCCGAACAGGCTCCACTGCGCGGAGGAGATCCCGGCATCGGCGGCGGCGAGATCGGGGTCGGCGAACTGCTGAAGGTCCTTCAGCGAGCGAATCGACAGCGTCTGCCCGCCGAAGGCGAGCTGTTGGATCTGGGTCTGGTAGCCAGGCACGGCCGCTCCCGGATAAGGCCCCGTGGCGTCACGGGCAGCGGAGAAGGAGCGAAACGGCGACAGACACGGCCGGACGTGACGCACGAATGTTTCGTGGTGCGGCGTCATCCTACGCCAGTTCAGGCCCTGGTTTATTAACGTGGCGTACCGGCGCCGACGCTGGATCCGCTGCTGCGGGCCCGGCGGCTTCAGCCCGCCATCGGGCCGACGTGGGTCCTCGTCGAAGGCAGCACGCTCAGCGAGAACACGAACCGCGATTCTTCCAGCAGCTCGCGCATGCGCAGTTCCGCGCGGCGCGGATTCATCAGGTGCGAGGTGGCGTGCAGGCCATAGGAGACGCCCTCCTTGCTGTGCTCGCGCGAGACGCTGACATGGTTGGACTCGCACGCGCTCGACCACAGCTGCAGCAATGTGTCCGGTCCGATGCTCTGTTTGCTGTTCAAACGCAGGGTGAGCCAGCGCATGCTGTCCATGGAAGTTTCCTGTAAGAACGAGCCGAGTATGCACCGCAATCGGTTCGGGATTGGAAGTCGCGCGACTGCTGCTGCATCATGCGCCCACCGGTCGGGTCGGAGCGTGAAATGAGGACGGCATTGTCGGCGTTGCTGCTGGCGATCGGGATGGCCGGGTGCGCCACCGGCAGGATCTCCAGCGAGGAGCGGCTGGCGCTGTACCGCGCGCATGCCGGCGACCCGGTCGGCGAGTTCCGCTATCCGGGCCGGCTCAGCGGCTGGACCGCGCTCGGCAACGACGCGCTGGCGGTGTGGACCAAGCCCAACGAGGCCTATCTGCTGGAGCTCGGCGGCGGCTGCGTCGACCTCGACTTCGCCAACACCATCCTGATCACCAACATGATGGGGCGCGTGTCGGCGCGCTCGGACCGCGTCCAGGTCATCGACAGTCCGCGCGGGTTCAACATCGCCTGCCGGATCCAGAGCATCCGTCCGCTTCAGGTCAAGGCGCTGCGGGTCTCGGAGAAGGAATTGCGCGAGGCGCGCGGCGCGGAGCGCGAGGTGCCGTAGGCCGAGGCGGCCTTGCGGAGGTGTGTTTCCCTTGCGGGCGCAATGCGCTGCCCGCCCTGTTTTTTCCCCTGCAAGCTTCGGTGCCTGAACGCAGGCCCTGTCCGGCGCTTCGCGCGGCCCTTCGCGGGGAGGAGGGATTCGGCGGGCCGGCGCTGAGTCGCGGGCCGGCCGCAGCGGCGCATGTTCGGGCAATGCGGATCCCGGTGCCGATACCGCCCGGTTCGGGCAGCGGGTCAGGCGTCGGGGTCCGGCGCGACGTAGCCGGCCGGCTTTTCGGCGTCGCCGGAGAACAGGAACTTCCGCAGTTCTTCCTCCAGGAACGCACGATGCTTGGGGTCGCGCGGCGACAGCCGGTTCTCGTTGATCAGCATGGTCTGGTGCGCCAGCCACGCGGCCCAGCCGGGCTTGCCGACGTGCTCGAACACGCGCTTGCCCAGTTCGCCGGGGTAGGGGACGAAGTCGAGGCCTTCGGCTTCGCGTTGCTGGTACTGGCAGAAGACGGTGCGGGGCATGTCGGTTCCTGGAAGGGCGGGGAGGCCGGCGCTCAGAGGGCGTCGAACAGCTTGCGGATCGGTGCGGGCAGGCCGAGCGCGGACAGGCCGCTGCGCGGCACCCAGCGCAGGTCGTCATTGTCGCGCACCGCCTCGCGCAGGGCGACCTTGCGCAGGCGCAGCGGCTGCAGGTGCAGGCGGTAGTGGCTGAAGGTGTGCACGATCGGCGCCAGCGCCTCCGCGTTGTCGTAGCGGCCCTGCACCTGCCGGTCGAACCAGTCGCGCATGGCGCTGTCGCTGTCGGCCTGCGGCAGCGTCCACAGCGAGGCCCAGATGCCGGTCGGCGGGCGCCGGTTCAGCAGGAACTCGCCGCGGGCGTTCTCCAGCAGCAGCGCCACCGCTTCGCGCTCGGGCAGGACCTTGCCGGGTCTGGGCGTGGGCAGTGCTTCGACCCGTCCTTCGCGGCGCGCCACGCAGGCATCCTGCAGCGGGCACAGCACGCAGGCGGGCCTGGCGCGGGTGCACAGGGTGGCGCCGAAATCCATCTGCGCCTGGGTGTAGTCGGCCAGGCGCGTTGCGGGAACGTGGCCGACGTGTTGCTGGGCGATGGCCCACAGCTGCTTCTCCACCGCCGGCAGCCCGGGAAATCCGGCGATGCCGTGGTAGCGGGCCAGCACGCGCCTGACGTTGCCGTCGAGGATCGGGAAGCGGTCGTTCCAGGCCTGGCTGAGGATCGCGCCGGCGGTGCTGCGGCCGATGCCGGGCAGCGCATGCAGGGCGTCGAAATCGCGCGGCAACTCGCCGCCGTGCAGTTCCACGCACTGCCTGGCCGCGGCATGCAGGTTGCGCGCGCGGGCGTAGTAGCCGAGCCCGGCCCATTGCGCCATCACCGCGTCGTTGTCGGCCGCGGCCAGCTCGGGCAGGGTCGGGAAGTGTTCGAGGAAGCGCAGGAAATACGGGATCACCGTCGCCACCTGGGTCTGCTGCAGCATGATCTCCGACAGCCAGACCCGATACGGCGTGCGGGGGTGCTGCCACGGCAGGTCGTGGCGGCCATGCTGGTCGAACCAGTGCAGCAGTCGGGTCGCAAAGGGGTCTGGCATTCGGTCTCGGCTGGCTTGGTCGGCTGACTGGGGAAGGGCGCCCTCATCCGCCCTTCGGGCACGTTCTCCCGCAAGCGGGAGAAGGGAGGTGGATGGTCCGCGCGGGAAGGCGCCTCACAGGCATTCTGCCGTTCCTTCTCCCGCCTGCGGGAGAAGGTGGCGCGCAGCGCCGGATGAGGGAGGGGCGTGTCAGCTGCCCAGTGCCTCGGGCAGCAGGGCGTCCACGAAGGCTTCCGGGTCGAACACGCGCAGGTCCTCGGGGCGCTCGCCGATGCCGGCGAAGCGGATCGGGATGCCGAACTCGCGCGCCAGCGCGTCGCCGGAGAGGCGGCCGGTACCGAGTTTGGCCAGCAGTGCGCGGTCGTCCACGGCACGTTCCCCGGAATGAATCGGGAAATTATGCGCGATGCTCCGCACAGCGCCCAGCCTCCGCTTGCGCCGGTGCGCGGAAACCACGCTAGAATCGGGGGCTTACGCCGCCTGCCCGGATGTAGACGATGCGCCGATTCGCTCCCTGCATGATCCTGCTGCTGGCCCCCGCCGCCGCCTGGGCGTCGGACGCGCTGTCGGATGCCGACCGCGGCGGCTGCATCTACGCCAACTCGGCGGCGCACGGACCCACGCCGGACACCGACAACGGTGCCGCGCCGCATCCGCCGGCGCACAAGCCGGGCACGCCGGCGACCACCACCGGCGGCGGCAGCGACGGCGACGTGCCGCTGCCGCGCATGCGCATACCGCGCTGGCACAGCTTCCTGCCGGGCATGTTCCGCTGATCGGATCGTTGTTCGGCTGGTTGCGCCGCAAGCCCGTCGAGATCGCGCCGCCGCTCTGGCAGTCCGCGACCGGGAAGTGCGCCTGGATCGTCGCGCTCGACCCGGCGCGCCAGCAGCGGCTGCGCGCGCTGACTGCCCGCTTCCTCGCCCGGAAGGCGATCTCGCCGGTGGCCGGCCTGGCGCTGGACTACCATGACCGCGTGCTGCTCGCGGCGACCTGCTGCCTGCCGCTGCTGGAGTTCGGCGAAGCCGGCTGGCGCGGCTGGTCGCAGGTGATCGTCTATCCGGAAGCCTTCCGCGTGCATCGCAGCCACGTCGATGCCGCCGGCGTGCTGCACGAATGGGACGACGAGCTGATCGGCGAGGCCTGGGACCAGGGGCCGCTGATCGTGTCCTGGGCGGACGTGCTGGCCGACCTGGCCGATCCGCAGGCCGGCTTCAACGTCGTCGTCCACGAGATGGCGCACAAGCTCGATGCGCTCGACGGCGCGCTCGACGGCACCCCGCTGCTGCCCGGCGCCTGGCAGCGTGCGTGGGCGGCGGACTTCCAGCGCAGCTACGACGCCCTCTGCGCGCAGCTGGATGCCGGACGCGACAGCGCGATCGATGCCTATGCGGCCGAGGCGCCGGAGGAATTCTTCGCGGTGGCCAGCGAGTACCACTTCTCCGCGCCGCAACTGCTCGAACGGGAGATGCCCGAGGTGGCCGCGCACCTGCGGCGCTTCTACGGGCCTTCGCCGTTCGCCTAGCGACGTTGGGAATCCCCGGCAAGGGTCGCGACTGAAGTCGCTCCTACGAAAAGCCAAGAAGCCTGTCGCGGCTGAAACCCCGTCCACAGGCGAAGTTGCATCGAGAAACCTGTGGGAGGGACTCAGCCCCGACAGGCTTTACCGGTAAAGTCCGTCGGGACTGAGTCCCTCCCACAAGATCCCTGCCCGCTGGAAGGATGTCCGGGAAGGCCTCGTCGCGACTGAAGTCGCTCCTGCGAACGCCCTGCGCTGCGAGAACTGAGGCGATGGCCGAGTGCGCGCCAGGCCGGCCCTCAACTGGTGATCGTCTGGGTCAGCGATTCCCAGGTCGGCGGCACCGGCCAGTTCGGTTCCTGGTTGCCGTCGAGCACGCGCCGCAGGTCGCGCTTGTCGATCTGCGGCGCCAGCACGTGCACCAGCTCCAGCGCGTAGTCGCGCAGCACCCGGTCGCGCGGCAGCACCGCCCAGGCGATGCATTCGGCGATCGGCGCCGGCGCCGGCCAGGCGCGCAGGTCGTCGTCGCCGCCGCCGATCGCCATTTCCGCGACCAGCCCCACGCCGAGCCCGGTGCGCACGTAGGTCTTGATCAGGTCCGCGTCCAGCGCGGTCAGGGCGATGCTCGGCTGCAGCCCGACCTGGGCGAAGGCGCGCTGCAGCGACGAGGTCGGGCGGTTGGACGATTCGTAGCTGATCAGCGGCTGGGTCGACAGCGCCTGCATGTCCGGCGCCTCGCGGCCACGGTCCAGCGCATGCCCGCGCGGCACGATCACCAGCCGGCGCCAGCGGTACAACGGCACCGCGATGCCGGCGCTGGGCTCGCCACCGGCGGTGCTGACCACGGCGATGTCGGCATCGCCCTGGCTGAGCAGGTCCAGCGCGTCGCTCTCGGCGGACTGCTGCAGGTGCACGCTGACCTGCGGGTAGGCGTGCTTGATCTGTGCCACCGCCGGCGGCAGCACGAAGCGCGCCTGGGTATGGGTGGTGGTCAGGGTCAGCTGGCCCTGGCTCTCGCGGCGCTGGTTGGCGGCATAGGTGCGGATGTTGTTGGCCTCGGCCAACACTGCGCGGGCACGTTCGATCACTTCCACGCCGGCCGGCGTCACCGACTCCAGGCTGCGCCCCTTGCGCACGAACAGCAGGAAGCCGAGTTCGTCCTCGAGCTGCTTGAGCTGCTTGGACAGCCCGGGCTGGGTGGCATGCACGCGCGCGGCGGCGAGCGTGATGTTCAGCTCGGCATCGGCGATCGCCACCAGGTAACGGAGTTGGGTCAGCGTCATTGGATTCGGAAGCGGGGGCGCGCGGGGCGCGACAACCATCGACTTTAGTGGACTCGGCGCCCGGAGCTTATAACCTAAAGCTATCTGCTGGATGCATGAAGTCATTTCCGGGCGCTATATGCCGCGTTTACGGTCACGACTCTCCTGCCCGCCCTCTTCCCCGTGACCGCCGCCCTATTCCCCCTGTTCGCCGACCTGCGTGACCGCTCCGTGCTGGTGGTCGGCGGCGGC
>DNXT01000071.1:0-3947 GCA_003505795.1 Lysobacteraceae bacterium
TCGGCGGCCAGGCCGAGCGCGCTGCTGTCGGCGCGCAGCACGCTGGTGTAGGCGATCAGCTGCACGCCGGCGCGGACCGCGGCGTCGATCACGCTGCGATGCTGGGCGGTGCGCCGGCCGATCGCATTGGACGAGATCAGCAGCACGCGCTCGATCCCGGCCAGCGCCGCGTCCCAGCCGGCCGGCTGTTCGTAGTCGGCGATGCGGACCTGGACGCCGGCGGCGGCGAGGTCGGCGGCGGCATCGGCATTGCGCACCGCCACCGCGAGCTCGGCGGCGGGCACGCGCTCGAGCAGTTGCGCGACCACCTTGCGGCCGAGCTGGCCGGTGGCGGCGGTGACGAGAATGCGGGGCGAGCTGGACATGGTGGACTCCTGAGTGGTTCGGAAAAGAGGCGTGGTCTAGAATAGAGACCGCCTCGGCACTATGTAAGGAGGCAGTTTCCCCTCTCCTGGTTACCTGCAGGGAACCACCTCATGAATGCCCAGCCGCTTTCCGCCCGCGAGGTCCTCAAGGGCATGGACCTGCAGGCCGACTGCCCGGTGCGCGACGTGCTCGACCACGTCGCCGCCAAATGGACCACGCTGATCCTGATCGCGCTCGGCGAAGGGCCGCTGCGTTTCGGCCAACTGCATCGCGCGCTGCCGGACATCTCCAAGCGCATGCTGACCCAGAGCCTGCGCGACCTGGAGCGCGACGGCCTGCTGACCCGCCACGTGTTCCCGACCAAGCCGCCGAGCGTGGAGTACCGGCTGTCGCCGCTGGGCGTATCGATGCTGGCGCCGCTCGGCGCGCTGGTGGACTGGGCCGCGCGCGCGCATCCGGCGATCCAGCAGGCGCGCCAGGCCTACGACGCGGCCGAGGCGGCATGAGCACGATGCCGGTTCAGGCGCCGCGTGTAAGCTATCGGCCCTCGCGCCGACTCCTTCGCCACCGCCGCCCCGCGCGGCGGGCCGCCCGACCATGACCCACGCCTCTGCGGCCGCCTACGCCGATTCCCTGCGCCTGTCCGTCGCGCCGATGATGGACTGGACCGACCGCCATTGCCGGGTGTTCCACCGGTTGCTGGCGCCGTCGGCGCGGCTGTACACCGAGATGGTGCACGCCAACGCGGTGATCCATGGCGACCGCCGGCGCCTGCTCGGCTTCGATCCGGTCGAGCAGCCGCTCGCCCTGCAGCTCGGCGGCAGCGAGCCGGCGCTGCTGGCGCAGGCCGCGCGCATCGCCCAGGACTGGGGCTATGCCGAGGTCAACCTCAACTGCGGCTGCCCGTCCGACCGGGTCCAGGCCGGGCGCTTCGGCGCCTGCCTGATGCGCGAGCCGGCGCTGGTCGCCGACTGCGTCGCGGCGATGCATGCGGCGGTGTCGATCCCGGTGACGGTGAAGTGCCGGCTCGGCGTCGACCGGGACGACGACTACGACGCGTTCGCCGGTTTCGTCGACCAGGTGGTCGCCGCCGGCAGCGCGATGGTGGTGGTGCACGCGCGCAACGCCTGGCTGCAGGGCCTGTCGCCGAAGGAGAACCGCGAGGTGCCGCCGCTGCGCTACGACTGGGCCTACCGACTCAAGCGCGAGCGCGCACGGTTGCCGGTGGTGCTGAACGGCGGCATCGCCACGCTCGAGGCCGCCCAGGCGCATCTGCAGCACGTCGATGGGGTGATGCTCGGCCGCCTCGCCTATCACGAGCCCTACCAGCTGCATGCGATGCAGGCGGCGCTGTACGCCACGCCGCTGCGGCCGCGTGCGGACCTGCTGCGCGCGCTGCGGCCGTACGTCGAGGCGCAACTGGCGGCCGGGCTGGCGCTCAAGCACGTCACCCGGCACCTGCTGGGCCTGTTCCACGGCCAGCCGGGCGGGCGCGCGTTCCGGCAGGTCCTCAGCGAGGGTGCGCACCGGCCGGGTGCCGACTGGGGCCTGGTCGAGCAGGCGCTGCAGGTCACCGAAGCGCAGGCGCAGCGCAGCGCCGCCTGAACGGAATCCGGCCTGCGGGCATTGCGCTGACCGCCCATCTGGCTATCCTGCGTGTTCATTTGACTGAATGACGTCCACCGCGTGCGGAAAAGTTCAGATCGGATTCACCCCGAAAAATCAAGAATTTGCCTCGTATTTCGGGGGTCTGGGGCAGGTCGTGCCCAGCGCCGTTTCACGGTTTTTGAACGATCTCTGTTCCTTCGCTAGGATTCCAGGCTGTGACGCTTTCCACCTTCCGCCTCCAGGGTCTCGTCGCCGTTGTCGCGCTGGCGCTGGCGCTCGCAGCACCGGCCCGGGCACAGGGCCAGGACCGCGGCGCCCGCCTGTCCCCGGAGACGCGCACGATCATGCCGCAGGCCGCGCACGGCGACGGCCGCTCGCTGTCCGATACGATCCGGCGGGTGCAGCGTTCCACCGGCGGCCAGATCCTCGGCGCCGAGCGGGTGCCGTTCGACGGGCGCAACATCAACCGGGTCAAGTACCTGGATGACCGCGGCCGGGTCCGCTACATGGACGATCCGGTGCCGGAGCGTTCGATGCCGCGGGCGCCGCGGCCAGCGGCGGAGCTGCCGCCACCACGCGGCGATAACCCCTGAACGCCGATAGTTCTGTCACCTGTCTCATTCACATTCCCCTGGCCGCCGGCCACCCAACGTAACTAGGGAGAGTTCATGCGTATCCTTCTGGTCGAAGACGAAGCCCCGCTGCGCGAGACCCTTGCTGCGCGCCTGAAGCGCGAAGGCTTCGCGGTCGACGCGGCGCAGGACGGCGAGGAAGGCCTGTACATGGGCCGCGAAGTCCCCTTCGATGTCGGCATCATCGACCTCGGCCTGCCCAAGATGTCGGGCATGGAGCTGATCAAGGCGCTGCGCGACGAGGGCAAGAAGTTCCCGGTGCTGATCCTGACCGCGCGTTCGAGCTGGCAGGACAAGGTCGAGGGCCTCAAGCAGGGCGCCGACGACTACCTGGTCAAGCCGTTCCACGTCGAGGAGCTGCTGGCGCGCGTCAATGCGTTGCTGCGCCGCGCCGCCGGCTGGAGCAAGCCGACCCTGGAATGCGGCCCGGTCGCGCTGGACCTGGCGGCGCAGACGGTCAGCGTCAACGGCAGCAACGTCGACCTGACCAGCTACGAGTACAAGGTGCTCGAGTACCTGATGATGCATGCCGGCGAGCTGGTGTCGAAGGCCGACCTGACCGAGCACATCTACCAGCAGGACTTCGACCGCGACTCCAACGTGCTGGAGGTCTTCATCGGCCGCCTGCGCAAGAAGCTGGACCCGGACAGCGAGCTCAAGCCGATCGAGACCGTGCGCGGCCGCGGCTACCGTTTCGCGATCCCGCGCACCGAGGGCTGACCCTCGCACGGCCGCGAAGACAGCGACGTGTCCGTCCGTCTACGGTGGTTCAAGCGTTGGCGGCCGCGATCGTTGCAGGCGCGCCAGCTGCTGGCGGCCAGCCTCAGCCTGATCGCCTTCCTGGCGCTGGCCGGCTACGCGCTGGACGCGGCGTTCGCCGACACCGCGCAGAACAACCTGCGCGAGCGGCTCAAGAACTACGCCACCAGCTACGTCAACAGCATCGAGTTCGTCCGCGACGGCTCGCTGTACATCGGCGAGCAGCCGCCGGATCCGCGCTTCGACGTGCCCGGCGGCGGCATCTACGCCGAGATCGTCCGTCCCAACGAGCAGTGGACCTCGATGTCCGCCGAGGGGCCGGTGCTGCCGGCGCCCGGGCCGATGCTGCAGCCGCGCCAGGAGCAGTTCAGCGGCCCGCTGGAGATGGTCCAGATCGACGGCAGCAAGGGCGAGGTCTACCGCTACGGCATGGGCGTGAGCTACGTCGAGCGCGAGCACGGCGAGGAAATCCCGTACACGATCTACATCATGGAAGACGCGCGCGGCGTCGGCGCGCAGCTGCGCGTGTTTCGCGGGCGGGTCTGGTTCTACCTGGGCAGCGCCGGCGTGGTGCTGCTGCTG
>DNXT01000071.1:4122-4748 GCA_003505795.1 Lysobacteraceae bacterium
GCCGGCGTGGTGCTGCTGCTGTTGCAGGCCTTCATCCTGCAATGGAGCCTGCGCCCGCTGCGGCGCGTGGTGAACGAACTGACCCGGGTCCAGCGCGGCGCCGCCCAGCGCATGACCGAGCACCATCCGCGCGAGCTGGAGCCGCTCACCGACAGCATCAATGCCTTCATCGAGAGCGAGCGCGAGAACCTGGAACGGCAGCGCAATACGCTGGCCGACCTGGCGCACAGCCTGAAGACGCCGCTGGCGGTGCTGCGCACCCAGCTCGACAGCGGCGCCGCCGATTCGGACCTGCGCGACGAACTCGACGTGCAGCTGCGGCGCATGAACAACCTGGTGTCCTACCAGCTGGCGCGGGCGGCCTCGAGCGGGCACAAGCTGTTCGCCGCGCCGGTGCCGATCGAGTCCAGTGCCGAGGAGATCGTGCGCGGACTGGAGAAGGTCTACTCGAACAAGGGCGTGCTGTGCGAGTTCGAGATCGATCCGGAGGCGCGCTTCCACGGCGAACCCGGCGACCTGCAGGAGCTGCTCGGCAACCTGCTGGAAAACGCCTTCAAGTGGGCGCACCGGCGCGTGCTGCTCACCGCCAGGCCGGGCCCGGCCAGCGGCACGCGCCGCGCCGGCCT
>DNXT01000070.1 GCA_003505795.1 Lysobacteraceae bacterium
CGTCTCGAAGCCGCGGCCGGCCGAGACGTACACGCGCAGGTCGTCGCTGGCGCGCAGCACCAGCCCGGCCACCGGCGTGGTCGCCGCATAGTCGCGGCGGCCGCTGTCGTCGGGATTGCGCGCGGTGACGTAGCGGTCGTCGGAGCGGAAGCGCACCTCGCTGCGGCGCACGCCCACCAGCGCGGACCAGCGCTCGCTCCACTGCCACCATGCCTGCGCGAACTGGTCGACGTTCTCGACCCGGTCGCGCTGGTCGCGGCGCAGCGCGCCCTTCACCCCGAGCGCGTCGCCGACGAAGTTCTCGTAGCCGGTGCGGTGCTGGCGCTGGCGGTCGGCGTTGGCGCCGACGGTCAGCTCCAGCGGACGGCCGAGCAGGTCGCCGTGCCAGGCCCAGCGCGCGTCGGCGCCGCCGTAGTCGCTGTCCAGGTCGATCACCCCGCCGGAATGCAGCGGATTGGCCTGCGTCGCCACCGGCACCGCCAGGAACTGCTCGACCTCGCGCCGCCCGGCATAGGCCATCAGCCGCAGCGTCTGCCGGTCGGACTGCTGGGTGAACACCGCCCCGGCCTGCGACTGCCGCACCGACTTGCGGGTGTCGTACTGGTAGGCCACCGCGGTGGCCTGGCGCGGATCGGCCCGGTACTGCGCGCGGCTCAGGCCGAGCGGGTCCTGCGCGTCGGGCGCGTCGAGGTGGTTGAACACCAGGTCCAGGCGCCGGCCCTCGGCCAGGTCCAGGCCGAACTTGGCGTTCACCGACTCGCGCCGCGCCGCGCTGTGGTCGCGCCAGCCGTCGGTCTCGAAGTGGTTGGCGGCGACGTTGTAGTGGACGATGCCCTGCTGCCCGAGCAGCTGTGCGCCCACGTTGGACGTGTCGTCGCTGCCGTAGCTGGCGCGCACGCGCCACGGATCGCCGCGCTGGCCGTCGGCGCTCCACAGCTGCAGCACGCCGCCGGAGGAATTGCCGTACAGCGCCGAGAACGGACCGCGCAGCACCTCCACGCGCTCGGCGCCGAGCAGGTTGAAGTGCGACAGCTGGCCCTGGCCGTCGGGCATCGTCGCCGGAATCCCGTCCACCAGCAGGCGCACGCCGCGCACGCCGAAGCTGGAACGCGCGCCGTAGCCGCGGATCGACAGCTGGGTGTCCTGCGCGTAGTTCTGGCGGTCGCGCGCGACCAGCCCGGGGATGCCGTCCAGCACCTCGGACAGCTGCGCGCCGCGACCGTTCAGGTCACGCTCGACGGCGACCGTGCTGAACGACGCCGGCAGGTCGAAATCGTCCACGCCGCGGACCCGGGCGGCGTCGACCTGCACCGTCGGCAGGGTGGAAACGGCGGCGTCCGGCGCGGCGGCGCGGCCGTCCGGGGCGATCCCGGCGGCCAGCAGGCCTCCGAGCAGCAGGCGGGAGCTTGGGAGCGACATGCCGGCATTGTCGCCCAGCCACCGTCGCGGCGGCACCGTTACGGATGCAACGCCTTGTGCCGCAAGGCCGGGGCCCTGCTACGATTGGGTGGTTTTGACCGCGCCGCGCGGCCGGAACGCCCCGGAAACACTCCCACCTCCGCTTCCCGACGAGTACCGCCGTGTCCTTCTTTGCAAACGTAGAACAGGTCCCAGGCGACCCCATCCTGGGCCTGACCGAGGCCTACAACGCCGACAGCCGCCCGAACAAGGTCAACCTGGGCGTGGGCATCTATTACGACGAGAACGGCCGCATCCCGCTGCTGCGCGCCGTGTACCAGATCGAGCAGCAGCTCGCGCTGGACGCCAAGCCGCGCGGCTACCTGCCGATCGACGGCCTGGCCGCCTACGACAGCGCCACCCAGCAGCTGCTGTTCGGCACCGACTCGGCCCTGCTCGCCGCCGGCCGCGTGGCCACCTCGCAGACCATCGGCGGCTCCGGCGCGCTGCGCGTGGGCGCGGACCTGCTCAAGAAGCTGCTGCCGACCTCGACCATCGCCATCTCCAATCCGAGCTGGGAGAACCACCGCGCGGTGTTCTCGGCGGCCGGCTTCGACGTGGTCGACTACACCTACTTCGACCCGGCCACGCACGGCCTGGACTTCGACGGCATGCTCGCCGACCTCAACAGGCTCGAGCCCGGCACCGTGGTGCTGCTGCACGCCTGCTGCCACAACCCGACCGGCGCGGACCTGAGCAAGGCGCAGTGGCAGACCGTCGCCGCGCTGCTCAAGGAGCGCAGGCTGTTCCCGTTCGTCGACATCGCCTACCAGGGCTTCGACAAGGGCATCGCCGAGGACGCCTACGCGGTGCGCCTGCTGGCCGAGGCCGGCGTGGACAGCTACGTGGTCGCCAGCTCGTACTCCAAGTCGTTCTCGCTGTATGGCGAGCGCGTCGGCGCGCTGTCGGTGGTGTCGGCCACCGCAGCCGAGACCAAGGCGGTGCAGTCGCAGGTCAAGCGCATCATCCGCACCATCTACTCCAGCCCGTCCACGCACGGCGCGCAGCTGGTGGCCGGCGTGCTGACCAGCCCGGAACTGCGCCAGATGTGGGAGCAGGAGCTGACCGAGATGCGCGAGCGCATCCACAGCCTGCGTGCCGGCCTGGTGGCCAAGCTCGCCGAACAGGGCGCGCCGGAGTTCGGCTTCATCCAGCAGCAGGCCGGCATGTTCTCGTACTCGGGCCTGAGCAAGGCGCAGGTGGACCGCCTGCGCGAGGAGTTCGCGATCTACGCGGTCGGCACCGGCCGCATCTGCGTGGCCGCGCTCAGCCAGAACAACCTCGACTACGTGGCCCAGGCCGTGGCGGCGGTGGCCAAGGCCTGATCGCGGCGCGACGCCGAAGCGAAGAAGCCGGGAGCGCGAAAGCCTCCCGGCTTTTTTCTTGGGCCACGCTTCCCGTAGGAGCGGCTCCAGCCGCGATAGGGCTTTCCCGCTCATTTCGGGGATCAGCCGTCACCTGTGGGAGGGACTTCAGTCCCGACGGGCTTTCCC
>DNXT01000069.1 GCA_003505795.1 Lysobacteraceae bacterium
GCGGCGGCGCGCTGCTGCGCGCTGGCGTTGATCACCGTGCCCATGTCCAGCGCGCTCGACAGATCCACGTCCAGGCGCTCGGCAAACACCGAGGCGCCGAACGACACGTACGGATTGACGTCGTAGGAGAACGCGAAGTTCAGGTCGATCGCCTGCAGCTCGGTCTTGATGCCGTTGTAGCGGCCGACCCAGTCGTTGTCGTATTCGGTCTTGAAGCCGAACGGCACGGTCAGCGAGGTGCCGAAGTGCAGGTTCTGGTTCTCGCCGAACGGCAGGTGGAAGTAGGCGGCCGGGACCGGCGCGATCATGCCGGCGTCGCCGCCGTTGCCGCCGGACACCGGGGCGCCGTTGCCGTAGGTCGCGCCGCCGTCGAACTTGGCGCTGAAGCTGATCACGCTGACGTCGGCCTGGAACTGGCGGCCGTCGAGCAGGCGCATGCCGGCCGGATTGACCGCCATGATCGACGCATCGCCCTCGGCGCTGCCGGAGCCGGCGAAGGCGCGGCCGAGGCCCTTTGCGCTGTTTTCCTTGAGCTGGAAGGCCGCGGCGTGGGCCTGGCCGAATGCGAGTGCGCCTGCGATGCCGACCGCCAGGGCGGTGATGCGGCTCAGATTGGAAACGTTGGACATGGTTTGCTGCTCTCCGGAAAGACCTGTGATTGTCTGCACATGCGCCTGCACCGTGCGGGCCTTCATGGCCTGTTCCGGTGCGCCGGAGTCCCCTCCCGACATACGACGCCGTATGCAGTATAACCATCTCGGTTAACCGAACAATAACGACTTGTGCGCAACCCGCGGGCGGGCCGGGGGATGGGTTCAGGCCGGTGAAGCGGCTATTGTGCCTGCCCATGTTCGTGTCGATCCCCTCCCGCAAGAAGCCCTCGCTGCGCTGGGCGGTGCCGCTGCTGTTCGCGGTGATCTGGCTGGCGTTCCTGTGGTCGATCAGCCGCCCGGGCGAGGCGCGGCGGACCCTGTGGCTGGACTGGGGGGCGCTGTCCAGCGGCGTGTCCAACCTGTCGGACTGGTGGGCGACCCTGCAGGACGGCAGCGTGCTGCGTCTGTTCACCGCGCTGTTCCTGCACGCGGACTGGTCGCACCTGCTCGGCAACCTGGTGTTCCTGCTGATCTTCGGCCTGCCGGCCGAGCGCATCCTCGGGCCGTGGCGCCTGCTGCTGCTGTTCGTGCTGGGCGGTGCCGCTTCCAACCTGGCCGCGATCCTCACCATCGGCACCCCGGACCAGGTGATCATCGGCGCGTCCGGCGCGGTCTCGGCGCTGATCGGCACCTACCTGGCGCTGTTTCCGGGCGCCAAGCTCGGCGTGGTGCTGCCGCTGGGCCTGTTCCTGGAGTTCATCCGCATGCCGGCGCCGCTGCTGATCGGCGCCTGGGCGCTGCTGCAGGTGGTGTTCGCCTATACCGGGCCGGCGTTCGGCATGGTGGCCTGGTCCGCGCACATCGCCGGGTTCCTGTTCGGGGTGGTCTACGGCCTGTACGTGCGCGCGGCGATCGCGCGGCGGCTGCGCAAGCGCCAGGGCTTCTGAACCGGCCGCGGCGCCGCCGCGCCGTATAATCGCGGCATGTCCAAGCCCCTGTACAAGGTCACGTTCCTCAACCACGGCAAGGTGTACGAGCTGTACGCGCGCGACGTCGGCAGCAGCCACCTGTGGGGCTTCAACGCCATCGGCGGGCTGGTGTTCGACGTGCACGACGGGCTGGTGGTGGATCCGACCGAGGAACGCCTGCGCGAGGAGTTCGGCAACACCAAGACCCTGCACCTGCCGATGCAGAGCATCGTGCGGATCGAGGAAGTGGAGAAGAAGGGGCAGTCGGCGATCCGCGACGCGGCCACCGGCGAGAAGGTCGTCACCCCGTTCCCGATGCCGGCCAAGCCGCGCTGAGCGATGCGCATCCTGGTCGCGGACGATTACCAGGGCGCGGTCGGGCAACTGCAATGCCGGCAGCGCCTGCACGGCCACGCGCTGACGGTGCTGCGCGGCCCGCCGGGCGCGGCGCTGGAGGATCCGGCGGTCGCCGATACCGAGGCGCTGGTGCTGATCCGCGAGCGCACCCGGGTCGATGCCGAGTTGCTGCAACGGCTGCCGCGGCTGCGCCTGGTCAGCCAGACCGGCCGCCTCGGCGCCCATGTCGACCTCGCCGCCTGCAGCGCGCGCGGCGTGGCGGTGGCCGAGGGCATTGGTTCGCCGGTGGCGCCGGCCGAGCTGGCCTGGGCGCTGGTGATGGCCGCCAGCCGCCGCCTGCCGGAGTACGTGCGTAGCCTGCAGGCCGGGCAGTGGCAGGCGCTCGGCGACGCCCGGCTCGGGCGCGGCCTGCATGGCCGCACCCTGGGCATCTGGAGCTACGGCAGGATCGGCCAGCGCGTGGCCGGCTTCGGCCGCGCCTTCGGCATGCAGGTGCTGGTCTGGGGCGGCGACGCCTCGCGTGCCGCCGCGCGCGAGGCCGGGTTCGAGGTGGCGGCCAGCCAGGCCGAGCTGTTCGAGCGCAGCGACAGATCGGAAGAGCGTCGTGTAGGGAAAGAGTGTGAATCCGGTGTAGATCTCGGTGGTCGCCGTATCATTAAAAAAAAAAAAAAGGATGCGGACGGTGCTGAGATCGGAAGAGCGTCGTGAAGGGAA
>DNXT01000074.1:0-3905 GCA_003505795.1 Lysobacteraceae bacterium
CGACTTCAGTCGCGAGGGGGCGTTCCCGGGAATGCCCCTCGCGGCTGAAGCCGCTCCTGTGACCGCAACCCCAACCACAAGCACATCCCCCAGCACCAAGGACATCCCATGAGCAATGTTTACATCGGCGCCCAGGAATACTTCCCCGGCATCGGCAAGATCCCGTTCGAAGGGCGCGACTCGGACAACCCGCTGGCGTTCAAGGTCTACGACGCCGGCAAGCGGATCGGCGGCAAGACCATGGCCGAGCACCTGCGCTTTGCCACCTGCTACTGGCACACCTTCGGCAACGCCGGCCACGACCCGTTCGGGCCGGGCACGCGGCGGTTCCCGTGGGAGCGGGCCACGCCGCTGGCCACCGCCGAGGCCAAGGTCGATGCCGCGTTCGAGTTCTTCACCAAGCTGGGCACGCCGTACTGGTGCTTCCACGACATCGACCTGGCGCCGGATGCCGAGGACATCGGCGAGTACGAGCGCAACCTCAGGCACCTGGTGGGCCTGGCCAAGGCGCGGCAGGAGGCCACCGGGATGAAGCTGCTGTGGGGCACGGCCAACCTGTTCTCGCATCCGCGCTACATGAACGGTGCGGCGACCAACCCGGACTTCGCGGTGGTGGCGCGCGCGGCGGTGCAGGTCAAGGCGGCGCTGGAGGCGACGGTGGAGCTGGGCGGGGAGCACTACGTGTTCTGGGGCGGGCGCGAAGGCTACGCGGCGCTGCACAACACCGACATGAAGCGCGAGCTGGCGCACTTCGCCCGGTTCCTGGCGATGGCGCGCGATTACGGCCGCAGCATCGGGCTGAAGGGCAACTTCCTGATCGAGCCCAAGCCGATGGAGCCGATGAAGCACCAGTACGACTTCGACAGCGCCACGGTGATCGGGTTCCTGCGCGCGCACGGGCTGGAGCGGGACTTCAAGCTCAACATCGAGGCCAACCACGCGACCTTGAGCGGGCACACCTTCGAGCACGACCTGCAGGTGGCCAGCGACGCCGGGCTACTGGGCAGCATCGACGCCAACCGCGGCAACCCGCAGAACGGCTGGGACACCGACCAGTTCCCGACCGACCTGTACGACACGGTCGGGGCGATGCTGGTGGTGCTGCGCCAGGGCGGGCTGGAGGGCGGGCTGAACTTCGACGCCAAGGCGCGCCGCGAATCCACCGACCTGCAGGACCTGTTCATCGCCCACATCGGCGGCATGGACGCGTTCGCGCGCGGGCTGGAGGTGGCCCACGCGCTGCTGACCGCCTCGCCGCTGGAGCAGTGGCGCACGCAGCGCTACGCCAGCTTCGACAGCGGGGCAGGGGCCGACTTCGCGGCCGGCCGGCTCTCGCTGGCCGATCTGGCCCGGCAGGCCGGCGGCGCCGGCGAGCCGCGCCAGACCAGCGGCCGCCAGGAGGCCTACGAGAACCTGATCAACCAGTACCTGATCCGCTAAGGTGCACGGGTCGGCGGGCGCCTGGCGCCTGCCGGCCGGCAGCATCGGCCGCCCGGTTCCGTTCAGGACGGACCAGGCGGCGCCCGCTGTTGCCGACCTGGATCGAACATCGCGAGAGGGACACCGGCGTGCCGGTGTGATGCAACCGAACCCAACCGGAGAACCACCGGCATGAGCAGTACCCCGCAGGCCGCTACCGCGGCCGCCGCGCAAAGCGCGGAGAACACCCGTTTCATCATCCTGATCAGCTGCGTCGCCACCATCGGCGGGTTCCTGTTCGGCTTCGACAGCGGCGTCATCAACGGCACCGTCGACGGGCTCAAGCAGACCTTCCAGTCCAGCTCGGCCGGGATCGGCTTCGAGGTCGCCTCGATGCTGCTCGGCTGCGCGATCGGCGCGTTCTTCGCCGGCCGCCTGGCCGACCGCTGGGGCCGGCGCGCGGTGCTGATCATCGCCGCGGTGCTGTTCCTGCTGTCGGCGCTCGGGGCGGGGGCCTCGCACAGCTCGCTGCTGTTCGTCCTCGCTCGGGTCATGGGCGGCTTCGCGGTCGGCGCGGCCAGCGTGATGTCGCCGGCCTACATCGCCGAGGTCGCCTCGGCCCGCTATCGCGGCCGCCTGGCCACGGTGCAGCAGATCGCGATCATCAGCGGCCTGTTCTGCGCCTTCCTGTCCAACTTCCTGCTGGCCAAGGCCGCCGGCGCGTCCACCCAGCCGCTGTGGCTCGGCCACGAGGCGTGGCGCTGGATGTTCTGGATGCAGGCGATCCCGTCGGCGGTGTTCCTGGTCCTGCTGCTGGCGATCCCGGAAAGCCCGCGCTACCTGGTGGTGAAGGGGCGCCGCGACCAGGCGCTGGCGGTGCTGACCAAGCTCTACGGCACGCGCGAGGCGCAGGCCAAGCTGGTGGAGATCTCCGGCTCGCTGTCGGCCGACCACCACCGTCCCAAGCTGTCGGACCTGCTCAACAAGGCCACCGGCAGGATCCGTCCGATCGTGTGGATCGGCATCGGCCTGGCGGTGTTCCAGCAACTGGTCGGCATCAACGTGGTGTTCTACTACGGCGCGGTGCTGTGGCAGGCGGTGGGCTTCTCCGAGAACGACGCGCTGCTGATCAACGTGCTGTCCGGCGCGCTGAGCATCGGCGCCTGCCTGGTGACGGTGGTGCTGATCGACAGGATCGGCCGCAAGCCGCTGCTGTGGATCGGTTCGGCCGGCATGGCGGTGGCGCTGGCGCTGGTCACCTACGCCTTCGCGACCGCGTCGCTGGACGCCGCCGGCAAGCTCGCCATGTCCGATGCGATGGGCATGCTGGCGCTGGTCGCGGCCAACGTGTACGTGGTGTTCTTCAACATGTCGTGGGGCCCGGTGATGTGGGTGATGCTGGGCGAGATGTTCCCCAACCAGATCCGCGGCTCGGGCCTGGCGGTGGCCGGCGCGGCGCAGTGGACCTCCAACTTCGCCATCACCGTGACCTTCCCGATCCTGCTCGGCAGCATCGGCCTGGCCGGCGCCTACGGCATCTACACCGTGGCCGCCTTCGTCTCGGTGTTCTTCGTGCTCAAGTTCGTCTACGAGACCAAGGGCAGGGAGCTGGAGCAGATGCAGGGCTGAGCGGCCGCGCCCGGCGGCGGACCCATGCCGGTCCGCCGCCGCCGGCTGCGTGCCGGCCGGAAACGAAAAAACCCCGCGCAAGCGGGGTTTTTCTTCTGCAGCGAAACGGATGGCGCTCCCTAGGGGACTCGAACCCCTGTTTTAGCCTTGAGAGGGCCACGTCCTAACCACTAGACGAAGGGAGCGTTTGGTCGCGTCCGGTGCAGCGCGCTAGTATAGTGACCTCAAAGCCATTCGGCAATCCTGCAACACGTTAGGGAAGCGCCACCATCGAACCGTCAGTTACATCACCGTTCACTCTCCGCGTCATACCGCGCGACCAGCACACCATTTCGCGCAAGGACATCAGTCCCAATGCGCTGCGCGTGCTGTACCGCCTGCGCGAGGCCGGGTTCGGCGCCTACCTGGTGGGCGGCGCGGTCCGCGACCTGCTGGTCGGCGGCCACCCCAAGGATTTCGACGTCGCCACCGACGCCACCCCGGAGCAGGTCAAGGGCCTGTTCCGCAACTGCCGCCTGATCGGCCGCCGCTTCCGCCTGGCGCACGTGGTGTTCGGCCGCGAGATCATCGAGGTCGCCACCTTCCGCGCCAACAGCGACGACGGCAGCGGCGACCGCGAGCTGGAGAACGGCCGGCTGGTCCGCGACAACGTGTACGGGACCATCGAGGACGACGCGATCCGCCGCGACTTCACCTGCAACGCCCTGTACTACGCGATCGAGGACTTCTCGGTACGCGACTACACCGGCGGCTTCGAGGACGTGCAGGCGCGGCTGATGAAGCTGATCGGCGACCCGGAGCAGCGCTACCGCGAGGATCCGGTGCGGATGCTGCGCGCGGTGCGGCTGGCGGCCAAG
>DNXT01000074.1:4056-4770 GCA_003505795.1 Lysobacteraceae bacterium
GCGGTGCGGCTGGCGGCCAAGCTCGGTTTCGAGATCGAGGCGGCGACCGCCGAGCCGATCCCGCGCCTGGCCGGCCTGCTCGACGAGGCCGCGCCGGCGCGGCTGTTCGAGGAAATCCTCAAGCTGTTCCTGTCCGGCCACGGCGTGGCCGGTTTCGAGGGACTGGAGCGCTACGGCCTGCTGCAGGCGCTGTTCCCGGAGAGCGCGGCGGCGCTGCGTTCCAACCGCAGCGGTGCGCTGCGCCGGATGCTGATCGAGGGCCTGCGCAACACCGATGCGCGGGTCGCCAACGACGAGCCGGTATCGCCGTCGTTCCTGTTCGCACTGCTGATGTGGCCGGCGTTCTGCCGCACCCTGATCGCCCTGCAGCGGCAGGGCGTGCAGGAAGAGGAAGCGCAGCGCCGGGCCGCCGACCGGGTCACCCTGCACCAGCTGGAGCGGGTGGCGCTGCCGCGCCGCTTCTCGCTGCCGATGCAGGAGATCTGGCTGCTGCAGGCGCGCTTCGCCTCGCGCCAGCGCAAGCGGGTGTTCCGCACCCTGGCGCACCCGCGTTTCCGCGCCGCCTTCGATTTCCTGATGCTGCGCCAGGTCGCCTCGCCCGATCATGCGGCCGACGTCGAGTTCTGGCGCGACGCGCAGCAGCAATCCGGCCAGGAGCTGGTCTCGGCGATCGAGGCCGCCGGTGCCGAAGCGTCCGAAGAGGGCGCCGCGCCC
>DNXT01000495.1:0-160 GCA_003505795.1 Lysobacteraceae bacterium
GGCGATGGCGCAGCCGATCAGGGTGTCGACCAGGCGCGGCCAGATCAGCACGAAGCCGTCGCCGAGCAGGTTGAAGCAGAACAGCGCCATCACCGTGATCGCCGCGGTGGCGAGCACGTAGCGGTCGGTGCGGGTGACGAAGAACAGCAGCGCCGCCAGC
>DNXT01000495.1:344-10790 GCA_003505795.1 Lysobacteraceae bacterium
AAGAACAGCAGCGCCGCCAGCAGCGCCAGCAGCAGCTGCATCTCCACGCCGGTGAACAGCTGCATCAGCGCCCAGGTGGCGACCAGGCCGATCAGGGTGCCGGCGATGCGCTGGGCCAGGCGCAGCCGCGTCGCGCCGTAGTTGGGGCGGCACACGAACGCGGTGGTCAGCAGGATCCAGTAGCCGTTGTCGGCATGGATCAGCTGCATCAGCCCGTAGCCGAGCGCCAGCGCGATCGCCATGCGCAGGCCGTGCCGGAACAGCACCGAGGTCGGGGTGAGCTGCTGGCCGATGCGGCGCGCCATCTCGCGCAGGGTGTGCGGCGAGGAATCGCGCAGGCGGGTGTCGATGTTGTCGACGGTGGCGTCGGACTGCGCGGCCTCCGCCAGCCGCCGCTCGATGGTCTGCAGGTTGGTGACCAGCAGCTCCAGCGAGCCCAGCAGCCGCGCCAGCCGCGGGTCGCCGCGCGCGTGCAGGAAGTCCAGCGACTCGCGCAGGTCGGTGGTGGCCTGCTGCGACTGCCCGCCGTACTCGAACGGCCGGCGCAGGCGGATCGCCTCGCCCAGCGCGGCGCAGGCCTTGCCCTGCAGCGCCAGCAGGCGCTGGCAGCGGTACAGCACGTCGCTGTGGAAGAAGGTGTCGGTCAACGCCTCGTAGGGATAGTGCGAGGAGCTGGCGCGCTCGTGGAAATCCTGCGCCATGTAGTACAGGCGGAAGTACAGGCCCGACTGCACGCCGGGCCTGCCGGAGCGGCCGAAGCGGCTGATGATCGCGTTCTTGGCGGCGTTGAGCGCGGCCACCACGCGCGCGTTCTGTTCGGCCAGCGCCAGCCGCCGCGCCTGCAGGTCGCCCTGCCGGACCGGCTCGAACAGGTCGGCCTTGAACTTGAGGTAGCGCCCCAGCTCGAAGAACAGCCGCGACAGCCGTTCGCGCACCGGGCGGTTGGCGAACAGGATCGTCCACAGGATCGACAGCGCGCCGTACCAGGTCGCACCGGCCAGCAGCAGGATGGCGCCGTGGCGGGCGGCGGCCGGGTCGTGGCTGCCGTGCTGGTCCATGCCGATCATCGCGTAGATCGCCAGCGCCACGGTGGCCTGGGCGATCGAGGCGTAGCGCTCGCCGAGCGCGCCGAGCAGGGTCAGCGCGAACGTCGACAGCGCCATGCAGGCCACGAACGCGGCCGGGTACGGGAACAGCAGCACCACCGAGGCGGCCGCGGCGACGAAGCACAGCAGCGACAGCAGCACCGACTTGGTCCGGCCCAGCCAGTTGTCGTCGGTTTCGGCGATGGCGCTGGCGATGATGCCGAGGAAGATCGCCGGTACCGCGGTCAGTTGCTGCTGGTACCAGCACACGCCCATCGTCGTCGCCAGCGCGATGAACACCCGCAGGCCGTAGCTGGCCTTCTCGTGGGCCCAGAGCTGGTTGAGGCGGCTTTCGAGGCGGGTCATGCACGCAGGCGGAGGCGGGGTCCGGCGCATTATCGCCGGGCGGCTCCGGCTTGCGGTGAAGCCATCGCAACGACGGTGGCCGCCGCGGGTCGCCGATCTTCCGGGCCTGGCGCGGAGCCGGCATTGCGTGCCGGCTCCGCGGCGTGTCGCCGGGGATGGCACGGACCGGCGTCCGCGCGCACCCGCGCGGATCAGAAGTCGAGCTGCAGGCTGGCCGCGCAGGTGCGCGGCATGCCGAGGCTGTTGGTGATCCAGTACTTCCTGTCGGCGAGGTTGTCGACGCTGACCCGCCAGGTCGCCGGATGGCCGCCGATCTGCGTGCGGTAGCCCGCACCGATGCTGGCCAGAGTGTAGCCGGGCAACTCCAGGGTATTGGCCATGTCGTACCAGACATCGCCGAAGTAGCGCACCGCGCCGTAGACGTTCAGGCCCTCGACGCCGGGGATGGCGTAGTCCGCGTGCAGCACGCCGCTCCAGCGCGCGGCGTAGCTGACGCGGTTGCCCTGGTTGACGGCGTTGGCGGGGGAGAGCTTGTCGTATGTCGGGTCCAGCCAGGTGACGCCGCCGCCGACGCGGAGGTTGTCGGTGAGTCGATAGGTGCCGCTGGCTTCCACGCCTTCGAACAGGGTGATGCCGTCCTGCACCAGGTATTTGCCGGCGTCGGTGACGAGGTCGATGTTGGCGCCCTGTTGCATGCGGAAGGCGGCGGCATTGGCGCTCCAGCGCGGGTATTCGATCTTGGCGCCGATCTCGTATTGCTTGCTGACGGTGGCGTCGAGCACGTCGCCGGCGTTGAGGTAGTCGTCGCCGACGCGGTTGCCGGCCTCCAGCGATTCGATGTAGCTGGCATACAGCGTGATCTCCTCGGCCGGCTTGTACATCAGCGCGTAGGTCGGGGTGACCGGATAGGTGTGGTAGGCGCCGACTTCCTCGTAGTCGTTGTAGCGCCAGCCGGCCAGCAGCGACCAGCCGGGGGCGAACTCGACGGTGTCGCTGAGGAAGACCGCCTTCTGCACGGTCTGGCCGTCGCGCGTCTGCGCGCCCAGGTCGCTGCCGCGGTAGCTCATCCCCTGCCAGTCGTAGAGATTGCCGCGGCCGATGGTCTGCCAGCGGGAAGGGCGGCTCCAGCCGGTCTCTTCCTGGCGGGACGCGCCGGCCACCAGCAGGTGCGTCAATGCGCCGGTGGCGAAGTGGCCCTGGACCATCGCCTGCAGTTGCCGCCAGTCGCTGTCGCCGCCAAGCTCGTAGGCGTTGACCGCGTAGTCGCCGTTGGCGCTGTCGATGTAGGCGAAGATCTTGTTGACGGCGCTCCAGGAGGTGACGACGCCGTAGTCCAGGCTGGCCTTCCAGCCTTCGGCGAAGCGCCATTCCAGCCCGGTGGAAAGCAGTCTGGAGCGGATGTCGTAGTAGCTGCCCTCCACCGCGTTGTCGGCGTCTCCACCGATCGGGCGCGGCACCGAGGCCAGGCCCTGGAAGTAGTACTGCGGCGCTTCGTTGTCCAGTGCCCGGTTCTGGTAGATCAGGTCGGCGGTCCAGGTCAGCGTCTGGCTCAGGCGCGCGTCCAGCGCCGCCGAGGCGACCTTGCGGTCGACGTCGCCGCCGTTATAGGTCTGGCCGTTTTCGCGGAACGCGTTGAAGCGGTAGCCGAACATGTCCTCGTTGCCGAAGCGTCCACCGATATCGGCCTGGCCGCTGAGCACCGCGTCCGAGCGCCAGCCGATGCGCGCGGACAGGGTGGTCTCGTCCGTCGGCCTTTTGGTGGTGTAGTTGACCAGGCCGCCGGGCGCGCCGAAGCCATACAGGAATCCGGCGGGGCCCTTGAGCAGTTCCACCTGCTCCATCGCTTCCAGCGGCCACTCGCCGCCCCACGAAGACACCTTCATGCCGTTGATGCGATAGCTGTCCCAGGACAGCCCGAGTCCGCGGTTGATGATCGGCGAACTCCAGCCGCTGGAATAGCTGCCGACCTGGGTCACCACCGACGGATCGTTGAAGAAGGCCTCGCCGAGCGATACCACCTGGCGCTTGTCCAGATCCTCGCGGTCCAGCACCTGGATCGCGAACGGCGTGTCACGCACGCTGCGGTCGCCCAGCGCGCCGCCGTTGGCGTGCACGCGATCGGCGTGCACGCGGACCGCATCCAGTTCGGTGGCCTGGCGGGCGGCGTCGCCACCGTCCTCGGCGTGGGCGCTGCTCGCCAGCAGGACGGCGCTGCACAGCAGGCCCAGGCGGGACCGGCAGGACGGCGCGACGCGGAAGGCGGAGGTGGGATCGTGGCGAAACATCGGGCAGCGTCCTCCACGGACAGCACCGTGCTGCCCGCGATCATGGAAAGCGGAAGGGATGGGGGATGGCTGGACCGCGGACTGTCCCGCGGGGGCGGGAACGGGCTCCGGCAAGGCGGAGGCAGGCGCTGGCTGATGAGAATTGTTCTCTTTTGAGGCGATGGCGTCAACGCGTCGGCCAGCGCCGCGTCACGCGCGCGGCCGTTCGCGGACGCCGGGCAGGCGGCCGAGTGCGTGCCGGAGTGCACAAGCGAAGCGTTCGACCGCAATGGCGCCGGCGCGCGGACGCATCGAGGCTGCACCCCGCCACCCGCGGCATGCTGTCGCATGCGCGGCGGTCGATGGCGCGGACCGGTTTCCGGCGCAACGATCCGCATGGCATCTGCTGATGCCGTCGCCGGCATTGGCAACGCCGCGCGGCTGGTTACCATGGGCGGCCTCCCGCATGAGGTTGCCGTGATGCGTATCGCCCGGTTGTTGCCGTTGTTGCTGGTGGTTCCGCTGCTGTGCCAGGCGCAGCCCGGCCAGGCCGATGCGTCGCTGGCGCAGATGACCGAGTGGCGGCGCGATCTGCACCGGCATCCGGAGCTGGGCGGCCAGGAGACGCGCACCGCCGGGCGGGTGGCCGACCAGTTGCGCAGGCTCGGCCTGAAGCCGCGCACCGGACTGGCCCATACCGGCGTGGTCGCGGTGCTCAAGGGCGGCAAGCCGGGGCCGCGCATCGCGATCCGCGCCGACATGGACGGGTTGCCGGTCAAGGAGGAGACCGGCCTGTCGTTCGCGTCCACCGCCACCGCCCGCTACCGCGGCCAGCCGGTCGGCGTCATGCACGCCTGCGGCCACGACATGCACGTGGCGATCCTGCTCGGCGTGGCGCAGGCGCTGGTGGCGCGCAAGGACAGCCTGCCGGGCGAGGTGATGTTCGTGTTCCAGCCGTCGGAGGAGGGGCCGTCCGAACCGGGCGCGCCGTTCGGCGCGAAGATGATGCTCGACGAAGGCGTCTGGAACGAGTTCAAGCCCGACGCGGTGTTCGGCCTGCATGTCTGGTCCGGCCTGCAGACCGGCCAGGTCGGCTTCCGCAGCGGCCCGCTGCTGGCCAGCGCCGACGAGTGGACGCTGACCGTGCGCGGCCGCCAGACCCACGGCTCGCGGCCGTGGGACGGCGTCGATCCGATCACCGTCGGCGCGCAGGTGCTGCTCGGCACGCAGAGCATGATCGCGCGCCAGGTCAACATCGCCAGCACGCCGGTGGTGCTGACCGCCGGCCAGTTCAACAGCGGCGTGCGCTTCAACATCATTCCCGACGAAGCGACCCTGGTCGGCACCCTGCGCACCTTCGACCCGGCGGTGCGCGAGGACGTGATCCGGCGCTTCGAGCGCATCGCCGGCGACTACGCGCATGCGGCCGGCGCCAGCGCCACGCTGCGGGTCGACGCCAACGCGCCGGCGACGATCAACGAGCCGGCGCTGGCGCGCCGCGTGCTGCCGTCGCTGCAGGCGGCGGTCGGCGCGGACAACGTGGTGGAGATGCCGCTGCAGACGATCGCCGAGGACTTCTCGCAGTTCGCCAACGTGGCGCCGGGCGCCTATTTCCTGGTCGGCACCACGCCGGCCGGCCAGGACCCGGCGACGATGCCGATCAACCACTCGCCCAGGTACGCCCCGGACGAGGCCGCGCTCGAGGTCGGCCGCCGCGCGATGCTGCAGGTGGCGCTGGACTATCTCGGCGGCGCCAACGCCGCCGCGCCCGAACACTGAGCGCCGCCGTCGCTCGTTTCTTTGCGGGCGCCCGGCATCCTGGCGCCCGCGCTACCGCGCTCAGACCGACAGTTCCCGCAACCGCGCTTCCAGCAACGCCGGGAAGCGCTTGAACCAGGCCTG
This sequence comes from Lysobacteraceae bacterium, assembly GCA_003505795.1. Classification (GTDB taxonomy): domain Bacteria; phylum Pseudomonadota; class Gammaproteobacteria; order Xanthomonadales; family Xanthomonadaceae; genus UBA8801. The sequence continues at coordinate 5,962 of DNXT01000495.1, forward strand.
GTTGAGCGGCGAGGGATGCGGCAGCGGGTACAGCACGAAGCGGCGCTGGTGCCCGGCCTCGGTGCGCAGCGGCACCTCGACGTGCCGCTGGAAGCGGTCCTCGTCCTTCCAGAACGCCTCCAGCGCGTCGCGCACCGGTTCGGGCTGGTCGATGCCGAACCACAGGAAGGCCTCGCGGCCGAGGGTGACGACGTGCCGGCCGCGCCAGTCGTCCACCAGCAGGCGTCGCATCAGCGGATGGAAGCGCCGCTTCACCTGCATCGACCACGCCTTGTTGCCGACCGGCTTGTACGGCACGGTGTTGATCCAGAAGAACGGCTTGCCCACCGCGCGCGCGGCCGCGGCGTCGTCGGGCATCGGCGTACCGTGCAGATGGCGGTACAGCAGCTTGCGCACGATCCGGCCGCCGCTGCCGACGAACGGCTCGCCCTGCTCGACCTCGGTGCGTCCGGGATCGCGGCCGAAGAACGCCACGCGCGCGCTGCGCCGCCCCAGCCCCACGATCGGCTCCAGCGGATCCTTGCCGAAGCGCGCGTAGGCCTCGGTATCGATGCCGTCGGTCTGCGCCGCCAGCTGCCGGAAGCGCGTGCGCAGGTCGGGATCGAGCGCCATGGGAACTCCTGTGAGCGGAGGCGGGCACCCTAGCAGGCGCCGCGCCGACGGGCCGTGCACGCCGCACGGCGGTCGTCGCGTCCCGGGCTGCAGCGACCTCGAGCGCGCCGCCTGCGGCCTGCCGGACCATGGCCGGAAGGAGGCGCGCAGCGCCGGATGAGGGCTTGGCCTGCGGGTGCTTCCTGCGCCTGCGGAAGCTTCCCCCATCCGCCCCGCGGGCACCTTCCCCCGCACGCGGGGGAAGGGACGCTTGGCCTGCATCGATCGGGGTGGCTCGAAGGCCTAGCGGCGCTGTTCGCGCGCGATCGCGCGCCAGCCGATGTCGGTGCGGTGGAACTCGTTGTCCCAGCGGATCGCGGCGACGCCGGCATAGGCATTGCGCTGCGCCTCCGACACGCTGTCGCCCAGCGCCGCCACGCACAGCACGCGGCCGCCTGCGCTGACCACGTTGCCGGCGGCGTCGAGCGCGGTGCCGGCATGGAAGACCTTGGCGCCCTCGGGCACCGCGTCCAGGCCGGCGATGACGTCGCCGGTCCGCGGCGTCTCCGGATACGGCCTGGCGGCGAGCACCACGCCCAGCGACGGGCGTGGATCCCACTGCGCCTGGACCGTGTCCAGCCGGCCGTCGATCGCCGCCTCGACCAGCTCGAGCAGGTCCGACTGCAGGCGCAGCATCACCGGCTGCGTCTCCGGGTCGCCGAAGCGCACGTTGAACTCGATCACCTTGGGCGCGCCGCTCTGGTCGATCATCAGTCCGGCGTAGAGGAAGCCGGTGAACGGCACGCCGTCGGCGATCATGCCCTGCACGGTCGGCTCCACCACCTCGCGCATCACCCGCGCATGCACCTGCGCGGTCACCACCGGCGCCGGCGAGTAGGCGCCCATGCCGCCGGTGTTGGGGCCGGTGTCGGCGTCGCCGACGCGCTTGTGGTCCTGCGAGGTCGCCATCGGCAGCGCGGTCTTGCCGTCCACCATCGAGATGAAGCTGGCTTCCTCGCCGTCGAGGAACTCCTCGATCACCACGCGCGCGCCGGCATCGCCGAACGCGTTGCCGGAGAGCATGTCGCGCACCGCGTCCTCGGCCTCGGCCAGCGTCGTCGCCACGATCACGCCCTTGCCGGCGGCCAGGCCGTCGGCCTTGACCACGATCGGCGCGCCCTTCTCGCGGATGTAGGCGAGCGCCGCGTCGACGTCGGTATGCACCGCGTAGTAGGCGGTGGGAATGCCGTGGCGGGCGAGGAAGTCCTTGGCGAACGCCTTGCTGCCTTCCAGCTGCGCGGCCTTGGCGCTGGGCCCGAAGATGCGCAGGCCGGCGGCGTGGAAGCGGTCGACCACGCCGGCCACCAGCGGCACTTCCGGGCCGACCACGGTCAGCGCCACGGCCTCGTCCTGCGCCAGCCGCAGCAGGCCGTCGATGTCGGCGACCTTGATGTCGACGTTGCGGCACTTGCTTTCGGTCGCGGTGCCGGCGTTGCCGGGGGCGACGATCACTTCACTCACGCGCGCGCTCTGCGCGAGCTTCCAGGCCAGCGCATGTTCGCGGCCGCCGGAGCCGATGACGAGGATTTTCATGGGCGTGGACATGGGGATCGGAACCGGAAGAGGAGACGATCGCGTCTCAGGTGAACAGGGAAATCAGATTGATGGCGCACAACGCGGCCAGCACCGCCCACCACACTGCCAGCTTGCGCAGCGACAGGCGGAAACCCAGGCCGACGGCCAGGTGGAGCGCAAATGCCAGGCCGCCGATGGCGAACAGGCGGCCGGACTCGTGGTGAAGGCTGGTCGCGCGTACGTACGACACCGAGCAGGCGGGATGGAAGCTCCACAAGCAGTCGAAGAAGTATCCCAGCTTGGTATGCGTGGCCAGGCCCAGGTTGCCGCCCAGCATCAGCAGGCTGAAGAACACCATCGCGATGCCGATGTAGCCGGCCCATTTGGCCTTTTCCATGCCCGCGGGAGCCGCCGAGGCGTGTTTCGCCGCCGCGGTGGCCGGCATGGCGATGCCGCGTTCGGCCAGTTCCTCGCGCGCCAGGCTGCGCACCGGTGCGGCATATCCATCGTCGTCGCTGGCGGCGATGCGTCGCAGCGCCGCGTCATCGAGGCTGCGATGCCGTTCGCGTATCGCGTCGATGTCGAGGTGGCTGTACGTCATGCGTTTGCGCTGTTGCGTGGACCGTGGGGCGCGCCAGCATAGCGCAGCGTCTTCGGCCAGGCGAAACGCGGCCGCGGGCCGCGCATGCCGGCTTCAGGCGGTGGGCAACGTCCTTGCGGAGCGATGCAGCGGCGACGCGATGGCGTACCCGGCCGGCGGGTCTCTCCTTTGCGAGGCACTGCCGGCGGCGTGCCGGCACCGGCAAACGCGGCTTCGATCACGCCGCCGATGGCTGCATGGCCGGCGGGCCGCTGCGGATCCCGATGGCCGAACGCCGGGCGGATCAGTGGCGGAAATGCCGCACACCGGTGAACACCATCGCGATGCCGTGCTCGTCGGCGGCGGCGATCACCTCGGCGTCGCGCATCGAGCCGCCCGGCTGGATCACCGCCTTGATGCCGGCCTCGGCGGCGGCGTCGATGCCGTCGCGGAACGGGAAGAACGCATCGCTCGCCATCACGCTGCCCGGCACCACCAGCCCGGCGTCCTGGGCCTTGATGCCGGCGATGCGCGCCGAATAGACGCGGCTCATCTGGCCGGCGCCCACGCCGATCGTGCGCTGGTCCCTGGCATAGACGATCGCGTTGGACTTGACGAACTTGGCCACCTTCCAGGCGAACAGCAGGTCGGCGAACTGCGCCTCGGTCGGCGCGAGCCTGGTCGCCACCTTCAGGTCGTCGCGCGTCACCACGCGGTCGTCGGCAGTCTGCATCAGCATGCCGGAGCCGACGCGCTTGGTGTCGATGAAGCCCTTCGACGCCGGCGCGAGCGGGATGCGCAGCACGCGCACGTTGGCCTTCTTGGTGGCGTACTCCAGCGCGCCCGGCTCGTAGTCCGGGGCGATCAGCACCTCGACGAACTGGCGGTCCAGGATGACCTTGGCGGTGGCCGCGTCGAGGGTGCGGTTGAAGGCGATGATGCCGCCGAACGCGCTGGTCGGGTCGGTGGCGTAGGCCAGTTCGTAGGCGTCGCCGCAGGCCACGCCCACCGCCACGCCGCAGGGATTGGCGTGCTTGACGATCACGCAGGCCGGTGCGTCGAACTGGCGCACGCATTCCCAGGCCGCGTCGCTGTCGGCGATGTTGTTGTAGCTCAACTCCTTGCCCTGCAACTGGGTGAAGGTGGCCAGCGAGCCGGGCGCCGGACACAGGTCGCGGTAGAACGCGGCCTGCTGGTGCGGGTTCTCGCCGTAGCGCAGGTCCATGACCTTGACGAAGCTGCCGTTGGCCTGCGCGGAGAACTGCGTGCGCTCGGGAACCGCTTCCATGGAGGTGCGGGTTTCTGTAGACGGACCCACGCACGAGGACAGGTAGTTGCTGATCGCCGCGTCGTACTGGGCGACGCGGTCGAACGCGGCCACCGACAGCGCGAAGCGCTGGGCCGCCGACAGCTGGCCGTCGTGGGCGTCGAGTTCGGCCAGCAGCCCGGCGTACTGGTCCGGCGAGGTCGCCACCGCCACGCGCGCGAAGTTCTTGGCCGCCGAGCGCAGCATCGCCGGGCCGCCGATGTCGATGTTCTCCACCGCCTCGGCCAGGGTGCAGTCGGCCCGGGCGGTCACCGACTCGAACGGGTACAGGTTCAGCACCAGCAGGTCGATCGCGGCGATGCCGTGTTCGGCCATCACCGCGTCGTCGAGCCCGGCGCGGCCGAGCAGGCCGCCGTGCACCACCGGGTGCAGGGTCTTGACGCGCCCATCCATCATTTCCGGGAAGCCGGTGACCTCCGAGACGTCCTTGACCGCCAGGCCGGCCTCGCGGATCGCCTTGGCGGTGCCGCCGGTGGACAGCAGCTCGACGCCGCGCGCGGCGAGGGCGCGGGCCAGTTCGACCAGGCCGGTCTTGTCGGAAACGGACAGCAATGCCCGGCGCACGGGCAGGAATTCGGATGCCATGGGGAGCGGGAGGAAGCGGAGCGGGCCGGTATTGTAACGGCGTTCGCTTTGCCCATCGGGACCCTTGCTCCCTTTTCGGGGCACGCTGCCGCGCAGGGCCGATGACGGTGCCGGCGAAGCCGTGCCGCCGCGAACGTCGGTGACCAGGCCGAAGAACGCGTCGCCACGCGC
>DNXT01000495.1:10983-11808 GCA_003505795.1 Lysobacteraceae bacterium
AACGCGTCGCCACGCGCCCGGCAGCCGAGCTATCGGGGCCTGCTCCGTGGTGGTTTGCCTTGGCTGGCGCGGGGCGAGGCGTCCATCGCCATCGCGGCCGCGGCGGCGCGGCCCCGCGCCTTCGCTCCAAGCCCTGTCCCGATGGGAGAGCGGCCTACGAGAGGCCGTATTCCTTCAGCTTCTTGCGCAGCGTGGCGCGGTGGATGCCCAGCATCGCCGCGGCGCGGCTCTGGTTGCCCTCGCAGTGGTTGAGCACTTCCACGAACAGCGGGATCTCCATCTCGCGCAGCACGATCTCGTAGACATCGTCCGCGTCGCTGCCGTCCAGGTCGCGCAGGTAGCGGCGCACGGACTGGGCGACGTGTTCGCGCAACGGCGACTTCGGCGCGCCTCGACTGGAGTCAGGACGAGTGGTGGCAGCGTTCAAGGGGGTCCCCGGATAACTGAAGCCGCGCGATGGGTCATCGCCGGCGAGGGGGAGTGAGTCTAGCGCGTGCGCCGGGGGGCTGCACGTCCCGGCGACGCGCCGTCGCGTTCAGCGGAACTCGAAGGTGAACGCCGCGGTGCTGGCGGCCGGCTCGCGGACCCGGAACGCGATCTGCGTGCTCTGTTGTGGTGCAAGCAGGTCGGTGTCGGCGACCGCGTGGCCGAGGTACTCGGCCGGCGCGAACACGCGGCTGCCGATCACCTGGCCGTCGGCATCGGCCAGCGACAGCTGCAGCCACGGCCAGTCCTGCGCCCAGCGCGCGTCGTTGCGGAAGCTGGCCCGGATCTGCAGCACGCCGCTCTCGCCGGCAACCGGGCGCACGTCGCGGGTGAGCATGG
>DNXT01000494.1 GCA_003505795.1 Lysobacteraceae bacterium
GCGGGAGCGGCTTCAGCCCCGGTGAAGCCCAGAGAATCACGTCGGGGCTGAAGCCTTTCCCACAAGAAGCGTGTCCCGTTCCATAGCGCAAGAGGCCGCCCGGAGGCGGCCTCTTGCGCTGCGGCGGGAGAGGGCGCCGTCAGAAGAACAGGCGCACGCCGAACGAGGCGTTGCGGCCGGGCAGCATCACGTCGTCCTTGAGGAACGAGGTGTGCACGCGCGCGTCCTGGTCGGTCAGGTTGTTGCCGTCCAGGAACACCTCCCAGGCGGAGCGGCCGGCGTCGACGTGGTAGGCGACGTGCGCGTCGACCATCGTGTAGCCGTCGGTCGGGGTCTCGCCGGCGTCGACCTTGTCCTGCTTGTTGTAGCGGGTGGCGCCCAGCGAGGCGCGCCACGCACTGCCTTCCCAGCGGAACTGCGCGCCGTAGCGCGACGGCGCGATGCGCGGCAGGTTGCCGCCCTGGTCCAGGCGCGCGCGCACGGTGTCGCCGAACACGTGCAGGTCCCAGCTGCCGGTGTCGTTGTTGGCCAGGTGGAACGTGGCCTCGCCCTCGAAGCCGTGGAAGATCGCATCGGCCTGGGTCCACTGGCGGATCGGCAGGTACTCGTCCTCCTCGTCGAAATACCATTCCCCGCCGGTGTCGGCCAGGTAGATGAAGTCGTCGTAGCGGTTGTAGTACGCCGACACCTTCGCGTCGACCCAGTCGTTCTGGTAGGCCAGCCCCAGCTCGAACTGGTTGGCCGCCTCCTTCTTCAGGTCGGCGTCGCCGACCTCGTAGGCGAGGGTGGCGATGTGCGGGCCGTCGGCGAACAGCTCTTCCTCGGCCGGCGCGCGCTCGGCGTGGTCGAGGTTGGCGGTCAGGCGCCAGTTCTCGTTGAAGCGGAAGCCGCCGCTCAGCGACGCGCTGCCCGGATGGAAGTCGCGCGCGATGCCGGTCTCGGTGTCGTACTTGATCCGGTCCACGCGGGCGCCCAGGTCGAGCTGGAACGCGCCCCAGCTGTTGCGGGCGACGCCGAACACGCCGATCGACTTGGTATCGGTCTGCGGCACGAACGATTCCTCGCCGACCGCGGCGAAGGTCGAATCGCTGCCCTGGACGCCGACCGCGGTCTTCCAGCCGCTGGCGGCGGCGAACGAGGCTTCGACACGGCCTTCGTTGGCGCGCTTGCTGAACACGGTGCCGACCTCGTCGCCCTCGAACTCGGTGTGTTCGTAGTCGGTGTGGCCGAAGCTGTAGCGCAGGCCGCTGCCTTCGCCCCACGGGTCGTTGAGGCCGCCCTTGAGCTCGTAGCGGTCCTGCTGCAGGTGCAGCCACACGCCGCGCTCGCCCTCGGCCAGGTCGCCCGGCTCGCCCGGGTTGCCGTAGTTGTCGCGGAAGCGCGAGGCCGACACGCCGACGAAGCCCCAGTCGCCGGCCAGCGAGGCGCCGATCGCGCCGGACTTGCCGTCGACGAACGAGTTCGCCTGCCTGCCTTCCGGGGTGTCGTAGTCGTTGAGGTTGCGGTAGACGCCGTCGGCGTGGATCGACAGGCCCGAGCCGTTGCCGGCGTCGAGGCGGAACATGTCGGTGTTGCCGTCCTTGTCGCCGGCGTCGAAGCGCACCTCGGCGCGGCCGCTGACGCCGTCGACCGGGGTCTCGGCGATGCGTCCGTCGACCACGTTGACCACGCCGCCGATGGCGCCGGAGCCGTACAGCAGGGTCGACGGGCCCTTCAGCACCTCGATCTGGTCGGCCAGGAACGGCTCGATCGCCGGGGAGTGGTCCTGGCTGACGGTGGAGACGTCCTGGGTGGCGAGGCCGCCGCTGAGGATCGCCACGCGCGGGCCGTCGAGGCCGCGCACGATCGGGCGGCCGACGCCGGGACCGAAGTTGGAGCTCTGCACGCCCGGCAGGCCGGCGACGGTCTCGCCGAGGCTGGCGGCGCGTGCTTCGTCGAGCCGCTCGCCAGCCAGCACTTCGACCGGGCGGCTCAGTTCGGCGGCGGTGTCGCGCAACGGACTGGCGGTGACGACCACCGCATCCAGGTCCTTGACGTGGCGGCCGCCGGTGGTGCCGGCGGCGTGCCGCGAATCGGTGGTGGGCGTGTCCTGGTCGGCCGCGGCGGCCTCGGCAAGGGCCAGCGGAGGGGCGAGCAGGGCCGCCAGGGCAAGGCAGAGTGGGCTACGGCGAGGAGAGAGGATGTGCATGTCGTTACGGGCCTTTGTTGTTACTTTGTATCAGTCGGGCCGCAAGGCTCGCTGACCGCCTGCGGGGCGGGACGATTCATCGGGAAGGGAGTCGTGCCGTCTCGGAAATGTTATATTATTCCAGTCGACCCTGCCTGCCTCTGCTGAAAGTCATGGATCTCCCCGCCGGACTGCGTCACCTGCTCGACCGTTTCGGCGCGACCGGCTCGCTGCTGTGCGCAGTGCATTGCGCGGCGCTGCCGCTATTGCTGGCGCTGGCACCGTCGCTGGGGCTGTCGTTCTGGCTGAACGACGGGGTGGAGCAGGCGATCGTGGTGTTCGTGACCCTGCTGGGGCTGTTCAGCCTGCTGCTGGGCTACCGCCGGCACCGCGCCTGGCGCGCGCTGGGGATGCTGGTGCCGGGCCTGCTGGCGCTGTGGGCCGGGCTGCTGTATGCGCCGCTGCACCACTCGGTGGCGCCGCACGCGGTGGTGATGACGCTCGGCGGCACCCTGGTCGGGGTGGCGCACCTGGTGAACCTGCGCCTGAGCCATGGCCATGTTCACGATGCCAGCTGCGCGCATTAGGGCGCGACCGGTCCGGGGAGTGATGCCACGCCCCCGCGACGTGATAGGCTTGCCGGCCTTGCGCGGGATGGCCCATGCGGCCGCTCCCGCCAGACCCGCCACGCGCGGGGTATTCGTAATCACATTCAGGAGTCGACGACATGGGTAAGGGTGACCGCAAGACCGCCAAGGGCAAGCGCTACAACGCCAGCTACGGCAATTCGCGCTCGCACAGCGTGAGCAAGGTGGCCGTGGGCGCAGCTGCGCCGGTCGCCAAGAAGACCGTGGTCAAGACCCCGGCCAAGAAGGCCGTGGCCAAGAAGGTCGCCAAGGCCGGCTGATCCGCCGGC
>DNXT01000112.1 GCA_003505795.1 Lysobacteraceae bacterium
CCCGAAGGGCGGATGGGGGGAGCTTGGCCACGGATCATCCGGCACGATGTCCCGATCGTTCGCCTCACTGGCGCGTGGCGACGCGTTCGTCATTGCTGCCGGCCTCGGGTACCGGCCTGGCGCCCCCCACGCACAAACGCAAACGGCCACCCCGAGGGTGGCCGCTGCGGCAACAACCGGAGCTGTCGGGATTACTCGCCCTTGGCAGCCGCCTGGCGGGCGGCCTTGGCCTGCGCGGCGGCGGCCAGGTCTTCCTTGATGCGGGCAGCCTTGCCTTCCAGGCCACGCAGGTAGTACAGCTTGCCGGCGCGGACCTTGCCGCGGCGCTTCACTTCGACCGAGTCGATGATGGCGCTGTGGGTCTGGAACACGCGCTCGACGCCGTAGCCGTGCGAGATCTTGCGCACGGTGAACGAGGAGTTCAGGCCGGCGTTCTTGGTGCCGATCACCACGCCTTCGTAGGCCTGCACGCGCTCGCGGTTGCCTTCCTTCACCTTGACGTTGACAACGATGGTGTCGCCCTGGCTGAACTGCGGCAGTTCGCGGGTGATCTGGGCGGACTCGAATTCCGCGACGATGGACTTGTTCAGCTTGCTCATGGGTGCACCGATTGTTTCGGGGTGGTTGTGTCGTCGGACAACAGGAACTGATGCAGTCACCGGATTGTGCTGCACGATTTTAGTTGTGGTTCCGCGCGCGTCCCGGACCGGGGCGCATGGGAATTGCGAAGTATAGCCGGTTTCAGGCGCGGCGCGCTAGAGGCCCCGGGGCTCGCCGCCACCGCCATCCGCCAGCGCCTGGCGGGCCTCGTCCAGCAGCTTGCGGTCGCTCTTGGAAAGCCGGGCCTCGTCCAGCAGGTCCGGGCGCCGCTGCCAGGTGCGCAGCAGCGACTGCTGCCGGCGCCAGCGCGCGATCGCCGCGTGGTTGCCCGAGCGCAGGATCTCCGGGACCTCGCCCAGCGCGTGGCTGGCCGGCTGGCTGTAGTGCGGGCAGTCGAGCAGCCGGTCCGGCCCCTCGAAACTGTCCTGGGCGGCGGATTCGGCGTCGTTGAGCGCGCCGTCCTGCAGCCGGGTCACCGCATCGACGATCACCGCGGCGCCGAGCTCGCCGCCGGACAGCACGTAGTCGCCGAGGGAGATCTCCTCGTCGACCTCGGCCGCCAGCAAGCGCTCGTCCACGCCCTCGTAGCGGCCGCACAGCAGGATCAGCCGCGGCAGCGCCGCCAACTCGCGGACCCGCGCCTGGTCGAGCGGTCGCCCCTGCGGGCTGAGGTAGATGACCGGCGCCGGGGTCGCGTCGGCGGCGCGCGCGGCCTGTAGGCAGGCGCGCAGCGGCTCGATCAGCATCACCATGCCGGGGCCGCCGCCGAACGGGCGGTCGTCCACGCGCCGGTAGTTGCCCTCGGCGTAGTCGCGCGGGTTCCAGCCATGCAGCGCCAGCAGCCCGCGCTCCTGCGCCCGCCCGACCACGCCCAGCGCGGCGGACTGCGCGATGAATTCGGGAAACAGGGTGACGACGTCGATGCGCATGGGGCGGGGATTCGGGATTCGGGATTCGGGATTCGGGGAAAGGCTAGCAGGCTTCCGCTCTTGCGAATCCCCAATCCCGAATCCTCACTCCCGGCCTTTCAGAACTCCGGGTCCCAGTCGACCACGACCCGGTTTGCGTCGAAGTCCACCGACTTCACGAAATCCGGCTGCACGAACGGAATCAGGCGCTCGCGCTCGCCGCGCACCACCAGCACGTCGTTGGCGCCGGTGGAGAACAGGTGCGAGACCTGCCCCAGGGCCACGCCTTCGACGGTCTGCACCTGCAGCCCCTCGAGGTCGACCCAGTAGTACTCGTCCGGCCTGGGCGGCGGCAGCACGCTGCGCGGCACGTAGATCTCGGTACCGCGCATGCCCTCGACCACGGTGCGGTCGTCGATGCCGGGAAACACCGCGACCAGGTGCTTGCCGGCATCGCGCCCGCGCACGCCGGCCAGCTCGGTTTCCTGGCCGTCCGGAGACCGCAGGATCCACGGCTGGTAGCGGAAGATGGACACGCGCGGCTCGGTCCACGACTCGAGCTTCAGTTCGCCGCGCACGCCAAAGGCGCCGGTAACCCTGCCCAACAGGATGCGGCGCTCGCTGTCTTTCATCTGCATTGAACCGGGCCACGCCGGCGGCGTGGCCCTTCAGGATCAGGCCGCGGCGGCCTGGGCCTTGGTCGCTTCCTTGTACAGGTTGCGGACCTTGTCGGTGAGCTGGGCGCCGTTGGACACCCAATGGTCGACGCGGGCCAGGTCCAGCACGACGCGCTGCTCGGCACCCTGCGCGACCGGGTTGTAGTAACCCACGCGCTCGATGTTGCGGCCGTCGCGCGCGCTGCGCACGTCGGTCACGATGATGTGGTAGAACGGACGCTTCTTGGCGCCGCCGCGGGTCAGTCGGATCTTGACCATGGTAGTGGTTCCTGTGTTGCCCAGTCGCCAGGATGGCGAGGTAAGCCGGCGATTATAGCGGGGTGTCCGGCCGATTCCAATCCGGGCGCCGCCCGCATTCAGATCGGCTGCCAGGGCTGGGTCTCCAGCGCGCGCGCCAGCAGCGGCAGCAGGCCGTCGTCGCCCGCGAACGCCCCGCCATCGACCGCCGCGACCGGCTGCTGGCCGCGGGAATTGCAGGCGAATGCCGCCACCTGCCCGCCGAGCTCGGCCAGCGCCACCGGGCGCACCTGCTGCGGCACGCCCAGCGCCGCCAGGCCGGCCTGCAGCAGCCGTTCCTGGGTGCCGCGCAGCGCCGGCCCGTGCGGCCAGGTCACCGAGCCGCCGTCCCACAGGCCGAGGTTCCAGACCGTCCCCTCCAGGATCCGCCCGCCGGCATCGACGAACAGCGCGTCGTCGAACCCCGCCGCCTGCGCCTGGCGCCGCTGGTGGAACAGGGCGAAGGTGCCGACGTGCTTGATCTGCGCCGGTTCGCGGACATGCTGCACCGAGCGCAGCCTCAGCGCCGCCGCCGGCATCCCCAGCGCCGGCGCCGCCGAGACCAGCAGGTCCGGTTCGGCCGCGCGCATCGGCTCGCGGAAATCGAACTGGCGCGAGAACACGGTCGCCCGCAGCGAGGCGTCCCGGTTGCCG
>DNXT01000039.1:0-769 GCA_003505795.1 Lysobacteraceae bacterium
CGGTCGCCAGCGCGGCCAGGCGCAGCGCGGCCAGCCGTGCTTCGGTCAGTGCCTCGCCGGCCTGGGCGAGCTCGGCGCCCGTGGTCGTGGCGTCCAGCTCGATCAGCGGCTCGCCGGCCTTTACCCGCTGGCCGTCGCGCACCAGGATGCGGCGCACCACCGCAGTGTCGGCCGGCTGGATCACCTTGGTGCGCGAGTCGACCACGGTCTTGCCCGGCGCCACCGCCACGATGTCCAGCTTGCCCAGGCAGGCCCACAGCAGCGCGACGCAGAAGAACGCGACGAGGATCCGCATCGTCCAGCGCGCCGTCGGCGAGGCCGGCGATTCGATCAGCTCCAGGTGCGCCGGCAGGAAGGCACGCTCGTCGGCGCTGCGTACCGGCGGGTCCAGTTCGTGGCGCACCCGCCAGGCCGAGCGGAACACCGCCGCATAGCGGCGCAGGAAGTCCTTGCCCGCTCCGATGGCATGCATCATGGCACCCCTGCCTGCAGCCGGTGCAGTCGCGCATAGTGCCCGTCCGGACGGTCGACCAGTTCGGCATGCGTGCCGGTCTCGACGATCTGGCCCTTCTCCACCACCACGATCCGGTTGGCGCGGCGCACGGTCGATAGCCGGTGGGCGATGATCAGCACGGTGCGGCCCTTGCAGATCGCGTGCATGTTGGCCATCACCGCGTGCTCGGACTCGTAGTCCAGTGCGCTGGTGGCCTCGTCCAGGATCAGGATGCGCGGATCGGTGATCAGGGCGCGGGCGATGGCGATGCGCTGG
>DNXT01000039.1:967-4316 GCA_003505795.1 Lysobacteraceae bacterium
CTGGCGCTGGCCGCCGGACAGGCCGGTGCCGTGCTCACCGACAGGGGTATCGTAGCCTTCCGGCAATTCGACGATGAACTCGTGCGCGCCGGCCAGCCTGGCGGCATGGATGACCCGTTCCAGCGGCATGCCGGGGTCGGACAGCGCGATGTTCTCGCGGATGCTGCGGTTGAACAGGAAGTTCTCCTGCAGCACGACGCCCAACTGGCGGCGCAGCCAGGCCGGGTCGGCCAGGGCCAGGTCGTGGCCGTCGATCAGCACGCGCCCGCGCTCGGGCGTATACAGCCGCTGCACCAGCTTGGTCAGCGTGCTCTTGCCCGAGCCGGAGCGGCCGACGATCCCGATCACCTCGCCGGGCTTGACGTCCAGCTCGACGCCGGCCAGCACTTCAGGCGCTTCGGGGCGATAACGGAAATGCACCTGCTCGAAGCTCACCCGGCCCTGGATCGGCGGGAGCGCCATCCGGCTGCCCGGCAGTTCGGTACGGGTGTTGAGGATGTCGCCAAGCCGCTCGACCGAGATGCCGACCTGCTGGAAGTCCTGCCACAGCTGCGCCAGCCGGATGATCGGCGCGGCCACCTGGCCGGACAGCATGTTGAAGGCGATCAGTTGCCCCAGCGACAGCTTGCCCTCGATCACCAGCCTGGCACCGAAGAACAGGATCGCCACCCCGACCAGCTTCTGCACGAGCTGCACGCTCTGCTGGCCGAGGGTCGCCACGCGGGTCACGCCGAAACCGGCACTGACGTAGCCGGCCAGCTGGTTGTCCCAGGTGCGCGTAGCGCGGGGGTCGACCGCCATCGCCTTGACCGTGCCGATGCCGCTGACAGTCTCGACCAGGAACGACTGGTTGTCGGCGCCACGTGCGAACTTGTCCTGCAGGCGCTTGCGCAGCACCGGGGTGACCGCGGCCGAGATCAGCGCGTAGACGGGTAGCGAGATCACCACGATCAGGGTCAACCAGCCGCTGTACCAGAACATCACCGCCAGGAAGACCACGGTGAACAGCAGGTCCAGCACCGAGGTCAGCGCCTGGCCGGTCAGGAAGCTGCGGATGTTCTCCAGCTCGCGCACGCGGGCGATGGTGTCGCCCACCCGGCGCGATTCGAAGTAGGCCAGCGGCAGCGCCAGCACGTGCCGGAACAGCCGCGCGCCCAGCTCCACGTCGATCTTGCTGCTGGTATGGGCGAACACGTATGTCCGCAGGCCGGTCAGCACCACCTCGAACACCGCCATGCAGACCAGGCCGATGGCGATCACGTCCAGTGTGGTCAGGCCGTTGTGCACCAGCACCTTGTCCATCACCACCTGGAAGAACAGCGGCGTGACCAGCGCGAACAGCTGGATGAACAGCGAGACGACGAAAACTTCCAGCAGCATCCGACGGTACTTGATGATCGCCGGAATGAACCAGGTGAAGTCGAAGCGTGCCAACTGGCCGAGTACCGAGGCGCGCGAGGCGACCTGCATGAGACGCCCACCGTAGCGCTGTTCCAGTTCGGCCAGCGCAAGCTGGCGCGGGCGGCGTTGGGACAGATCGTGGATCAGCGCCTGCTCGCCCTGGATGCGGGCGAGCAGGAAGGCCCGGCCCTCGGCATCCCAAGCCATCGCCGGGAGATTGGCCATCGGCAGGCGTGCGGCCGGAAGCGCCGATACCTTCGCCTTCAGGCCGAGCTTGCGCGCCGCCAGCAGCAACGCGGTCTCGTCGAAGGATTCGCCGTTGCGCCCGAACTCGTGCGCCAGTTGCGCCGCGTCGGCGGCAATTCCATGGAACTGCGCCAGCAAGACCAATCCATGCAAGCCAAGATCTGGCGCGGAGGACGGCGATTCGTCGTCGTGCCCGTCCACGAGCGTGAGTACAGCGTTCCCCTGTTGCATAACTTCCCTGCTATGCGAGCCTGAATAGGCTTTTGCGGATATTTGCCATTGGATCCGCCACTGTCAAGCAGGCCGTTGTCCCAATCGCATAGCCATCGACCTCTTCCTGCCAACCGACTCCCATCAACACCGCGCCCGGACGCCCAAGGACACTAGATTGACCCATTGGCTCGGCTAGGCGCCGCCGCGGGTCCGCCCGTACGCGGCCAGTGCGGCCTCGCGGCCCTGCGCCAGGTCGACCACCGGCTGCGCCGGGTAATCCGGCGCCAGGCGCCGCAGCGATTGCGGATGCTGCCACGGCGCGAAGCGCTGCTGCGCCGGCAGCGCCGCCAGCTCCGGTACCCAGCGCGTGATGTAGCACGCCTCCGGGTCGAACTTCTGCGCCTGGGTCACCGGGTTGAAGATGCGGAAATACGGCGCGGCGTCGGCGCCGGTGCCCGCCACCCACTGCCAGCCCAGCGTGTTGTTGGCCAGGTCCGCGTCGACCAGCGTGTCCCAGAACCAGCGCGCGCCTTCGATCCAGTGCACGCGCAGGTGCTTGCACAGCAGGCTGGCGACGACCATGCGCACCCGGTTGTGCATGTAGCCGGTGTGCCACAGCTCGCGCATTCCGGCATCGACGATCGGGATGCCGGTCCTGCCGTGCCGCCATGCCGCCAGCATTGCTTCGGTCGGGCGCGCCCAGCCGAAGCCATCGAAGCGCCGGTTGAGGTTGTGATCGGCGCTCTTCGGGAAATGATGCAGAAGGTGATGGGCGAACTCGCGCCAGCCGAGCTGGCGGAGGTAGCCGTCGATGTCGGCGGCGGTGCCGGCGCTGCGATGCCGCTCCAGCTCGGCGCAGATGTGCCAGGGCGAGATCTCGCCGAAATGCAGGTGCGGCGACAGCAGCGACGTGCCGGTGCGCCCGGGCCGATCGCGTGCCTCGGCATAGCCGCGCAGCGCCCCGTCCACGAACACGTCCAGCGCCTCGTCCGCGCCGGCCTGACCGGGCTGCCAGTGTTCCCAGAATCCGCGGTCCCATGCCGGCGTCGGCGCCAGCCCCAGTTCCTCGATCGTCCGCTCCGGTGCAGCGGACGACGGCACGGCCGGCAGCCGGCGCGGCGCCGACCAGGTCGGGCGCGTTCGCCATTGGCTCAGCGCGCTGCGCCAGAACGGGGTGAATACCCTGTACGGCTCGCCCTGCCTGGTGGCCAGTTCCCACGGCTCGAACAGCAGGCTGCCGTTGAAGCTCGCCGCCTCGATGCCGCTTTCGCGCAGCGCGCGCTTGATCGCCGCGTCGCGCGGCTGCGTCGCCGGCTCGTACTTGCGGTTCCAGTACACCGCCGCGGCGCCGGTGCGCTCGGCCACGCGGCGCAGGGCCGCCTCGCTGGGGCCGCGCTCGATCACCAGCGCCGAGCCGCGCTCCTGCAGCTGCGCGTGCAGCGCGAGCAGCGAACGGTGCAGCCAGGCATCGGAGGCCGCACCCGGCGCC
>DNXT01000177.1:0-712 GCA_003505795.1 Lysobacteraceae bacterium
GCACAGCGACCACAGCCGCTGCGCATCGGCGCGGAAGGCGCGGCGCAGGGACGGCGCCATCGGCAGGGGCGCCAGAGACGTGCGCGCCGGCCGGGCGGCCAGAGCGATCACGGAGCCCGCCCCGGGACGCGCCGCCGGCATCCGGCAGCGGCCGCGGACGGCGGGATGGGAGTGCGCAAGGCCATGGGAGTTCTCCGTTGCGGGCGGCATTCGCCCTCGGGTCCCAGCTTGCGCGGGCTCTTTTAAGAACTCTTTAAGCCGAGGCCGCCGGCGCGCTTCAACGCGGCTTGACCGCCAGCAGCTCGCCGTTGCCCACCGCCACCGTGGAGCAGGCGAAGCCCGGCTCGCGCCGCAGCAATGCCTCCAGCGGCGCGATTTCCGCCGCATGCGACAGCGCGTTGTCGACCACCAGCAGCCCGCCCGGCCGCAGCACGCGGCGCAGGTCCGGCCACCAGCCGGCGTACGCGCCGCGGTCCGAGTCCAGGAACAGCAGGTCCACCGAGGCATCGGCGGCCCGCGCCAGCCATGCGCCGGCATCGGCGTGCAGCAGCTCGATGCATTCCTCCAGGCCGCTGCGCGCGAAGTTGGCACGCGCCATCGCCGCCTTGTCGGCGGCGTGCTCCAGGGTGACGACGCGTCCGCCGTTGACGCGCGCGGCCTCGGCCAGCCACAGCGTCGAGTAGCCGTTGGAGGTGCCGATCTCCAGCACCCG
>DNXT01000177.1:914-3093 GCA_003505795.1 Lysobacteraceae bacterium
CCAGCAGCGCCAGCAGCTCGCCGGTGTCGGCGGTGATGTTGAGCATGCGTCGCGAGCGCTCGGCATGCGCGGCGTCGTTGTCGGCCCCGAAGCGGGCCAGCTCGTCCTTCAGTGCCTGCAAATCCATGCTGTGGTCTCCGACGGATGCCGGCGGCTTTCGCGCGCCGGTTCCACGATGTAAGGAATCAGCGCCGCAGCCAGGCCGACAGCAGCGCCGCGCCCCCGGCCAGCCCGCACACCCAGCTCCATACCGGCACGGTGCCGAGGTACCAGCCGTCCGGATGCAACCCGTACAGCACCGCGGCCACCACCAGCAGGCCGCTGCCGGCGATCGCGGTGACCACACGCCGCTGCAGGCGGAGCAGGCTCAGGTCCAGCGCCTTCAGGTCGGCCGAACGCACCTCGACCAGGTGCCGGCCTTCCACCTGCTGCTTCAGCCAGGCGTGCACCAGCCGCGGCATGTCCGGGGCGTGGGTCATGATCTCCGGCAGGCGCTTGCGCAGCTCGGCCACTGCGCGGCGCGGGCTGTAGCGTTCGAGCAGGATGCGTTCGAGCACCGGCCGCGCCACCGCCCAGATGTCCAGCTGCGGATCGAGCTGGCGACCGACGCCCTCGATGTTGAGCAGGGTCTTCTGCAGCAGGATCAGCTGCGGCTGCAGGGTGAGCTGGTAGCGCTGGGCGACGCGGAACAGCTTCAGCAGCACCTCCGCCAGCGAGATCTGCGACAGCGGCCGGGTGAAGTACGGCTCGCACACCGAGCGCGCCGCCGCCTCCAGCTCGTCGATGCGCACGTCGCCGGGCATCCAGCCCGCCTCCACGTGCAGCTCGGCGATGCGCCGGTAGTCCTTGTTGAAGATCGCCATGAAGTTCTCGGCCAGGTAGTACTGATCCTCCTGCGAGAGCTGGCCCATGATGCCGAAGTCCAGCGCGATGAAGCGCGGGTTGAAGCGGCGCGCCGGATCGCTGTCGACCCAGATGTTGCCGGCATGCGCGTCGGCGTGGAAGAAGTTGTCGCGGAACACCTGCGTGTAGAACACGCGCACGCCCTTGGCCGCCAGCGCCTTGCGATCGATGCCGGCCGCGTCGAGCCTGGCGATGTCGTCGGACGGGATGCCGTACACCCGCTCCAGGGTCAGCGCGCGCTCGGCGGTATGGCTCCAGATCACCTCCGGCACGTACAGGTCGTCGGAATGCTGCCAGAAGCGGCGCAGCACGCTGGCGTTGGCGCCTTCGCGCTGCAGGTCCAGCTCCGCGGCGAGGGTGGCCTCGATCTCGGCGACCACCTCGCGCGGACGGATCTTGTCGGCGCGCGGATGGGTGCGCTCGACCAGCGCCGCCATCGACTTGAGCAGGGCGATGTCGGCATCGATCTGCTTCTCGATGTCCGGGCGCAGCACCTTGACCACCACTTCGCGGCCATCGGCGAGCGTGGCCGCGTGCACCTGCGCGATCGAGGCCGACGCCAGCGGCGTTGTGTCGAAACGGGCGAACGCGCTGCCGATCGGCTGCCCCAGCGCCTGCTCGACGATGCGCTGCGCGGCCTGGCCGTCGAACGGCAGCACGCGGTCCTGCAGCAGGGTCAGTTCCTCGGCCACGTCCACCGGCACCAGGTCGCGGCGGGTCGACAGGATCTGCCCGAACTTGACGAAGATCGGCCCCAGTTCCTGCAGCGCCAGGCGCAGGCGCGCACCGCGCGAGAGCGCGGCGATCTCGGCCGAGGCGCGCGGCACGAACGGCTTGGCCAGGCGCAGCCAGCGCTCCACCGGCGTGTCCTGCAGCAGGTCGTCCAGCCGGTAGCGCAGGATCACCCGGCCGATGCGGCTGGCCCGGAACAACGCCTTCATGCGTGCGCTCCCAGCCGGGCGATCCGCGCCGCCAGCCGCTCGACGTCGTCGCGCAGCACGTCGACGTCGTCGTGGAAGGCGTCCTGTTCGGCGCGCGGCACCACGTCGCGCGATTCCTCGGTGACGTACTCGGCCGCCGACTGCGCCAGGTCGACGGCGCTGCGGCGTGCCTGGCGCAGCGCGTTGCGCGCGGCGTTGGCGACCTGCACGCCGAGGATCTCGCCGAACACGCTCACGAACGGCAGCTGCCAGTCCGGGTCGAAGCGCGCGGCCAGCTGCTGCAGGCGTCGCGCCAGCTCGGCATCGCCGGCAACGCGCACCCGAGATCGGAAGAG
>DNXT01000406.1 GCA_003505795.1 Lysobacteraceae bacterium
CCAGGATCCGCTCGGGTACGGAGCCCGGCGCCGGTTCCGGGCCCGGGCCCGGGATGCCCTCGATCTGCCGATACCGCTCGCGCTCGTCCGGCAGCAGACGCTGCACCTCGCCGAGCGTGGCGGACGCCGGCAACGTCACCAGTTGCCGCAGCACCAGCAGGTAGCGCTGCAGCCAGCGCTCCGCTTCGTGCCGGTCGAGCAACGGCGGCTGCCAGGCCAGCCGCATTCCCAGTCGGCGCCCGTCCGGGTCGAGATGGGCGCTGAACACGAGCGGAAAATCCGTCATGCCCGCGTCCTCGGCCACGCCATGCGCCTCCCCGCCCTGACCGAGCACGTGGAAGTGCACGAAATTGAACACCGCGTTCACCAGATGGCGGACCCCGCAATCCTGCTGGATGCGTGCAAGCGGATAGCGCCGGTGGGCGAAGGCCGCGTTCTCCTGCGCAAAGACCTCCTGCAGCAATCCGAGCAGGCGCTGATCCTGCAGCCGACAGCGCAGCGGCAGCACGTTGAGGAACAAACCCAGCAGGCGCTCGCTGCCTTCCAGTTCGGGACGGCCACCCACCACGATGCCGGAGAGCACGTCCGCGCATCCGAGCCAGGCCGATACGACCAGCAGATGCGCGGCGAGCAGCACCGTCTTCAGCGGAACGCCGGCGCGCCCGGCCAGGGCTCTTGCCTGGGCATGCAGCTCGGCGGGGACATCGAGCACGGCCTCGCTCGACTCCGCGCCCAGCGAGTCCGGCCCGAGCGCGGGTGCGCGGTAGCCTGCCAGCACATCCGCCCAGTAGGCCGCGTCCGCCCCGGAGGCCAGGGCCGAGCGTTCGAGCCTGGCATAGACGGCGAGACCGTCGCCAGGCGGAGGCGCCGGCAAGGTCGCCCCGGTCGCGGCCGCCACCAGTTCCGACGCCAGCAGAGCCACGCTCCAGCCGTCGAGAATCGCATGATGGAAGCCGAGGCACAGCGCGAAACGCGTCTCGTCCAGCCACTGCACGTGCACCCGCAGCAAGGGAGGCTCGGCCAGGTCGAACGGACGCGCCCTCTCCGAGACCATCCACGCCGCGACCGCAGCGCGGACTTCGGCATCGGCGCGTCCGCGCAGGTCCTCCTCGCTCGGTCGGATCCGGCAGCCGGCCTGCACGCACTGCCAATAGCGGCCATCGGGTGCCTGCACGAAGGCCGAGCGCAGCGCGGGATGGCGACGCACGACCTCGTCCACCGCGCGGTCGATGTCCTGCGCCTCGCAATGCGCAGCTATCTCGTAGCGGAACAACTCGTGGTAGACCGGGGTCCCAGGCGAGGCCGCCGACTGCAGCAACATGCCATGCTGGAGCAGCGTGGCGGGGAACGCCTGTTCGATGCCCTCCGGCAACTCCGGTGCGGTCGCCTCTTCGTCCGCCGGGCTCGGTGCCCGCTCGACCGGCGGCCGGCTCGCGATCGCCGCGACCAGTCCGCGCACGGTCGGGTGCTGGAACAGAACGTCCAGTGCGAAGCCGAGCCCCTGCGCCTCGGCCAGGCTGCGCACCTGCAGCACCCGGATCGAATCCCCGCCCAGGTCGAAGAACGAGTCGTCGATCGAGATGCGCTCCAGGCCGAGCACCTGGCACCAGATCGCGGCCATCTGCCGCTCCGCGCGCGACCGCGGTGCCACGAATGCGCACGTCGTGTCCGCGTCGAGCGCCGGCCCGGGCAGTGCCTTGCGGTCGAGCTTGCCGTTGGGCCCCAGCGGCATCGCCGGCAGCCACTGCAGGCTGGCCGGCACCATCGCCTCCGGCAATGTCCGCGCCAGCGAGGCGCGGAGGGTTTGCTCCGCCGGAACCGCAACGCCGGCCCTGGCGACCAGATAGGCCGCCAGGCGGGGGGACGCGTCGCCATGCGCCACCACCACCGCCTCGCGGACCGCAGGATGGAGCGCGAGCGCGGCCTCGATCTCGCCCAACTCGATGCGCTGGCCGCGGATCTTGACCTGGTGGTCCAGCCGGCCCAGGAACAACAGTTCGCCGTGTGCGTCGTACCGCACCAGGTCGCCGGTGCGGTAGAGCCGCGCCTGCGGATCCGGGTCGAACGGATCGGGAACGAACCGCTCGGCGGTCAATGCCGCGCGGCCGTGATAGCCGAGCGCGACCTGGACACCGCCGATCCACAATTCGCCCGGGCATCCCGGCGGCATCGGCTGCCCCGCCGCGTCCATGACGTAGAGGCGGGTGTTGGCCACGGGCCGCCCGATCGGAACCGCGCGTCCGTCCCAGCGCTCCGGGCAGGTCCAGTAACTGACGTCCACCGACGCCTCGGTGGGGCCGTACAGATTGTGCAGGGCGGCCCGCGAGCGCTGCCGGAAACGCTTGACCGTGGCGGCAGGCAGCGCCTCGCCGCTGCAGATCACATGACGCAGGTCCAGCGACTCGACTCCGGATTCCTCGACGAACACCTGCAACATCGACGGCACGAAATGGAGCACGCTCACGCCGTGCCGCCGGATGACATCGACGAGATAGCGTGGATCGCGATGGCCGCCGGGCCGGGCGATCACCAGGCCGGCGCCGACCATCAGCGGCCAGAAGAATTCCCACACCGAGACGTCGAAGCCGTGCGGCGTCTTCTGCAGCACCCGGTCGTGCCCGGCCAGGCCGAAGTACTCCTGCATCCACAGCAGCCTGTTGCAGATCCCGCGATGCGGCACCATCACGCCCTTCGGCGCCCCGGTGGAACCGGAGGTGTAGATCATGTACGCCGGGTCGTTCGCGCGCGCGGGGCACGCGAACGGACGCGTGCCGGAGGCGTCTTCGCCCAGCCCCAGCACGACGGTCCTGGCATCGCAGGACGGCGCGTCTTCCTGCAATCCGACGTGCGTCACCAGCAGCGCGACTCCGGCATCGCGGGCCATGCCCTCGAGCCGAGCCGCAGGATAGTCGGGGTCGAGCGGCACGTACGCCGCGCCCGCCTTGATGATCGCCAGCAGGGCGACCACCAGTTCCGCCGACCGGTGCATGAACACCCCGACGAAGACGCCCGGTCCCGCGCCCAGCTCGCGCAGCCGCCCTGCCCACAGGTCCGCCTGGGCGTGCAACCGCGCGTAGTCAAGGGTGACCGTCTCGGCGATCACGGCAGGCGCATGCGCGCACGCGTACCGGGTCTGCTCGAGCCGATCGGCCAGGGTGAGGCCCAGATCGTAGTCGCGCCGCTCGCCCTGCCACTGCCGCAGCAGCAGGTCGCGGTCCGACGCCGGCAGGAACGAAAGCTCGCAGACGGGACGCTCAGGTGCGTCCAGCATCGCCTCCAGCAGGCAACCGAACTGCTGCGCCATGCGCAGCGCGCCCGCCGGACCGAACAGTGCGGTGTCGTATTCAAGTACGCAGCGCAGCCCGTCCTGGGCGCGCGACGCGGTCAGCGACAGGTCGAAGCGCGCCGTGCCGGTATGGACGGTGCGCTCGCAGATGCGGATGCCGCTCATGTGCAGCGCGGAGGCGGGATCATCCTGCAGCACCAGCATCGTCTGGAACAACGGAGTGCGCCCTGCTTCCCGGGGCGGATCGACTGCCTTGACCACCGCATCGAAGGGCACCGCCTGCAGGGCCAGTCCTTCCAGGACCGCCGAGCGGACCCGGTGCAGGCATGCCTGCGCGGACGGGGCGCCGGAGAAGTCGGCTCTCAGCGCAAGGGTGTTGATGAAGAGGCCGACCATCTCTTCGCAACCCGGCGCCAGGCGCCCGGCCACCGGCGTGCCCACGGCGAAGTCGTCCTGCCGGCTGTAGCGATGCAGCAGGACCTGGAACGCGGCCATCAGGCCCATGAACGGGGTCGCGCCTGCGCCACGCGTCCAGGCATCCAGGCGCGCCAGGGTCGAGACCGGCAGCGAGAACGCGACGATGGCGCCGCTGCCCGTTCCTCTCTCGGCATGCGGGCCGTCGCCAGGCAGGTCGAGTACCGGCAGGTTGCGCAGCCGTTCGCGCCACGCGTCCAGTTGCTCGTCGGGAAAGGCCGCCGGCTGCCGCGCATACCATGCCGCATAGGCGAGGTAGCCGGGCGAGGCCCGTTCCAGGCCTGCACTCCCGGGCTGCGCATAGGCGGCCGCCAGTTCTTCGGCGAAGAGCGTGTACGACGCCCCGTCGACGATCAGGTGATGGAAGACCAGCAGCAGGACGTGGCGTCCCGGACCGCGCCGGTACAGGCGCACGCGCCACAGTGGCGCCTGCGCCAGCACGAACGGACGCGACGCCTCGCCGCGCAGATGCGCATCCAGCACCGGGTCCGGCGCCTGGTCGAGCGCGATCGCCTCGAAATCCAGCCCGGCCTCGGCTTGCAGGCACTGTCGCGGCCCCTCGGCGGTCTCGATGAACCGGGTGCGCAGCGCGTCGTGTCGCAGCATCACCCGCCGCAGCGCAGCCTGCAGAGCGTCGGTGTCGAGGACGCCGTCCAGTTCCAGCGCGATCGGCACGTTGTAGTAGGGACTCGATGGATTCCTCTGCGCCAGGAACCACAGGCGCATCTGCGCATCGGTCAGGGGCAGCGGTTCATCGGTGGATGCAGGCTCCAGGCAGAGGCCGGTCGCCGGACCGGAAAGCATCTGCCGGGCCATCCCGGCCAGCCGCGGCTGCTCGAACACCGCCCGCACCGGCAGCGACCAGCCCTGACCACGCAGCCGGCCCACCAGCTGC
>DNXT01000405.1:0-415 GCA_003505795.1 Lysobacteraceae bacterium
GGCCGCGCTTGCCGGCCGCGCCCGGCCGGTGCGCTAATGGCGGCTGCGCCCGGGAGCCGTCCGCATGCCGTCGATCTACGATTTCAGCTACGAGGACCTGGACGGGATCGCCCGGCCGCTGTCCGCCCACCGCGGCGACGTGCTGCTGCTGGTCAACGTGGCCTCGCGCTGCGGCTTCACCCCGCAGTACGCCGGCCTGCAGGCGCTGTGGCGCCGGTACCGCGAGCGCGGGTTCGCGGTGATCGGCTTTCCCTGCGACCAGTTCGGCCACCAGGAGCCCGGCGATGCCGCCGAGATCCGCCGGTTCTGCGCGTTGCGCTACGAGGTCGATTTCCCGATGGCGGCCAAGCTCGAGGTCAACGGCGCGGCGGCGCACCCGCTGTGGCAATGGCTCGGCGGCCAGAAGCGCGGCCTG
>DNXT01000405.1:624-4335 GCA_003505795.1 Lysobacteraceae bacterium
GGCGGCCAGAAGCGCGGCCTGCTCGGCACCCGCCGGATCAAGTGGAACTTCACCAAGTTCCTGGTCGGCCGCGACGGCCGGGTGCTTTCGCGGCATGCGCCGGGCACCCGGCCGGTGCGCCTGGAGTCGGCGATCGAGCGCGCGCTGGGCTAGGCGCTCGGTTCCGGGCCGGGCCCGGACGCCGGTCTTGGCCGGGTTTGCAGGGGCGGCGGGCGCATCGTGCAGTGCCGCATCGCGGACCGCCGGAAACGGTTACCGGCCGCGCCCGGCGGGCCGTTTGTGTGACCTTGACCTAGGAACGGAGCGCGCGCCGGATTTTCCTTTGACAGCGCTGCCATCGGGCAACGACGGTGCGGCGGCCACCCTCGGACGTGGCATTCCCCCGAATGACAAGGAGATCCGAATGGACTGTTTGCGCGTTCCGGTTGTATCCCTGTTCGCCCTTGCCGGCCTGGCCGCCACCGCGCTCCCGGCAGCGGCGCAGACGCTGGTCTGGGAAGAGAACTTCGATGGGCCCGCCATCGACGGCAGCAAGTGGATCTACGATGTCGGCAACGGTTGCCAGATCGGCCTGTGCGGCTGGGGCAACAACGAGCTGCAGTACTACACCAGCCGGCCCGAGAACGCCCGCATCGAGAACGGCAGCCTGGTGATCGAGGCGCGGCGCGAGGCGTTCGACGGCAGCGCCTTCACCTCGGCGCGGCTGAAGACCGAAGGCCGCATGCACTTCCAGTACGGCACCCTGGAGGCGCGGATCAAGATCCCCGACGTGCGCAACGGCCTGTGGCCGGCGTACTGGATGCTCGGCACCATCGGCGTGTGGCCGCAGCGCGGCGAGATCGACCTGATGGAGGCCGGCCATGTCTCGGCGATCGCCGAGGGCGTGGCGCATCGCCGCATCGGCGCGGCGGTGCACTGGGACTACAACGGCTCGCACGCCTCGCACAGCCAGGACTTCACCAGCCCGACCAACCTCAGCGAAGGCTTCCACGTCTACCGGCTCAACTGGGATCCGCAGTTCATCCGGGTGTCGATCGACGGCCAGCAGTACTTCGAGTTCGCGATCTCCGACATCGAGGGCGCCTCGTTGCACGAGTTCCACCACCCGTACTACCTGCTGCTCAACCTGGCGGTGGGCGGCAACTACCCGGGCATCCCGTCGCCGGACGGCATCACCGCGTCGCTGCCCGGGCGCATGGAGGTCGACTACCTGCGGCTGTACCAGAACCCCGGCGACACGCTGTACGTGGGTTCGCAGAACGCGGTGCCGGCGGGCCAGTTCGGCGTGTTCACCGACCGCGCCGGGCTGGCCGGCAAGGTCAATCTCGGCCAGGATGGCGAGCTGTACCTGTGGAACAACCTGACCCCGGTGAGCGCGACGCCGTTCGAGGGCGCCAACGTGCTGGCCTGGAGCGCCGGCGGCGGCGCCTGGTACGGGATGGGCATCACCACCGACTACCGCGACCTCGGTGCCTACTACGGCGGCACCTTGCGGCTGCGGATGCGCACCACGATGGCCGCGCCGTTCCGGATCGGCATAAGCACCTCGTTCGGCGACAGCTGGGTGACCCTGGCCCAGGGCGGCCAGGAATACGGCCTGGTGCGCGACGGCGCCTGGCACGAGGTGGCGATCCCGTTCGACGCGTTCCACGACCTGGACCTGCACGCGGTGAAGCAGGCCTTCATGCTGGCCGGCGATCCGCCCGGCAGCGACGTGGAGATCGCGGTCGACGACGTGTACTACCAGAGTCCCTGAGGGGACCGGCGCGTGCTGCCGGTCGCGGGCAGCACGCGCGCTTGCGCACTTCGCCTCGCGCAAGCCCTCCATGACCGGCGTGGTGGAGCCGGCGCCGCTCACCGTTCAGGAGTGTCCAGCGCTGCCCGGATCTCCAGGCGGGCCGCCTCCATGTCGCGGCGGAAGATCTCGGAACGCTGCTCGGCGCCGTAGATGATCTGCCCGGCCAGGATGCCCGCCTGCACCGCGCTGTAGCTGTGGGAGCCGCAGATGTAGCGGCTCTCGGCGAATTCCCGCCCGCGCACGTACAGGGCGTCGGCCCGTCGGGGCGCCAGTTCGGCCAGGATCATGGCGACGTGGCTGCCGTGGGCGGAGTGGCCCGACGGATAATCGCCGTTTCCGGCCAGATGCTCCGTCTTCGGCTCGCAGATCGGCAGCTCCGTTCCCAGGTAGGGCCGCGCGCTGCGCCAGTGCGATTTGGCCACGCCCACCACCGAGCGGTCGTCGCCCGAACGGCGCAGTAGCGCGGTCAGCACCGGCGCCGAATCCGCGCTCAGGCGCACGCCGAGGGCCGCAGCGAAATGGTCGTACATGTCTCCGCTGACGTCGTCGGTCGCCAGGGCCCAGCGCTTGGACCCTTCGAGGGCGCGCGTCTGCCGGAAGATCTCGGCGTCGGCACGGCCGCGCGGCGAGCCGGGTTCCGGCGGCGGGGCCAGCAGCGCGGTCAGGTCCGGTTCTTCAGCGGGGCGCAGATAGCCCCGGAGGGGCGCGCCGGCGGTCATTTCGATGGCCAGGCCGTCGCAGCGTTCGCCCCCGCGCACCGGGTTGCAGGCCGCCGCCGCGCCGCCGGGCAGGTGCACTTCGTAGCCGGAGAAGCGCCGGTCGGCCCACAGGTAGTCGGTGGAGACATACTGCGCCCCGCTGGAGAAGGCGGCGGCGCGCCGGGTTCCGTCGCCGCTGCGCGCTTCCAGGGTTTCGGCGTCGGCGCGGGTGCGAACGATGAACCCCTTCGCCACGGCGGCGCGGATGCGCTCGCGCTGACCGAGCGGATCGTTGAGGGTGAGATAGGCGGCGGCGGGGCTTGCCTCGTCGGTGTTGGCGAACATGGCCCGCCCTTGCAGCGAAGGCCGGCCCGCTGCGTAGGCCGCGACCTTCGCGGGGTCTTCGTCCAGGGCGAAGAAGACCCGGCCGTGCGCCCGGCCCAGGGTCGGCCATCCCCCGGACAGGACCCCGTCGCGCAAGGTGGCGTGATTGCCGCGCACCTGGTCGGGCGTGATCAGCCGCTCCTCGCCGAACACCGAACGGATCTCCGCATCCAGCGCGTCCCAGGCCGCGGCGTCGAAATCCAGCGGCTCGGCGCCGCCGGGCAGGGAGGCCGGGCCGGTCTTGGCGTTGAGCAGGATCAGGATCGGCGCGTGGTCCGGATGGGCGCGGGACCAGACGTCGATCTCCCGCAGGCAGGCGACGAAGGTCAGGCACGAACTGCGGAAATCCACGTCGGGCATATGCAGGGTCTTGAACCCGGGCCGCGCCATCGCTTCGCGGAAGGCCGGGCCGACCGGCGCGCCGCCGCCGAACGCCGACAAGGGCCGCGAGTAGCGTCCGCCGGCAGGGTCGTGGAGCACGTCGATCTCGAGCTGGCGCGCCCCGGCATCGAGTTGCCGGGCCAGGGCAAGGTGGGCGTAGTCCAGCCCGCGCGCCTCCGGGTCGGCGGCGACCAGGGCCGCGAGTTCGGCATCGGGGATGGCCTGCTTGTAGCTGTTGTGGGTGCCGACGGCGGCCAGGTCGTTGAGCCGCAGCGTGGCATCCATCCACGCGCGCGCACAGGCGTCGCCGCCGGCGGCGCGCACGTCCGCCGCGTTGGGCTGGCAGGCGGGGGCGGTCGAGATCAGGGCAAAACCCGCCATCACGATGGCGGCGAGATTGGACATGGTGGCCTTCTTGTCGAGCGGGCGGGAATCGAACCGGCGGCGGCC
>DNXT01000408.1 GCA_003505795.1 Lysobacteraceae bacterium
TGGGCAGCAGACCCTGGCCGGGCGGGTGTCGCTGAGCGTGCCGCCGTCGACCGCCAGCACCCTGCTGGCGCCGCGGCTGGGCGAACTGCGGCGGCGCCATCCGGCGATCGTGCTGCGGGTGATCGCCGAGACCCGCATGGCCTCGCTGCGCAGCGAGATCGACCTGGCGGTGCGGCTGAGCCGCCCGCAGGACCCGGAACTGGTGGTGCGGCGGCTGCGGCGGCTGGGGTTCTCCTACTACGCCGCGCCCGACTACCTGGCGCGGCGCACGCCGGCGCAGTACGAGTTCATCGGCTACGACGAGAGCCTGGACGACAGCGCGCAGCAGCGGCACATGCTCGAATTCGCCGCCGGGCGCGCGCTGGTCCTGCGCAGCAACAGCGCCGACGTGCAGCGTGGCGCGGTGCGTGCCGGCGTCGGCGTGGCGTTGCTGGCGGACCTGCCGGACAACCTTGCCGATCCGGCGATGACGCGCCTGCCCGGCGGTGTCGGCGTGCTCGAGCGCGAACTGTGGCTGGTGGTGCACCGCGACCTGCGCCAGGCGCCGGCGGTGCGCGCGGTGGCCGAGTTCCTGGCCGAGGCGCTGTCCGAGGACGATGCGGCGCGCTAGCGCCTGCTCCGCCGGGGTTGCAGGGCTAGGCTCTCGACGATACGTGCAAGGCGAGCCCGACCAGGATGGCGAGCGCGCCGAGCACGCCGGAAGCCAGCACCCAAGGGGGCATGCGCCTGCCCGGATGCCGGCGGCAGTGGCGCGGGATGTTCGCAACGGCCCATCCGATGCCGCTGATGATCGGGCCGCGCTTGTCGGCGTAGAAGCCGTATCCGGCCAGCCCGCCGGCCAGCACGACATCGAATACGGCGACCGAGGCCAAAGCCTGCCAGTCCGGTGTCTTCCTGCTTCCTGGCGCTGTTTCTCGGCTCATGACGCTGCGCACCTGATGGCCCGGGGATGAACGATTCCGCCTCGCGAACGCCGCGGCATGCCCGGGCTCAGTTGAGCCCGAGCATGCCGCGCAGCCTGGACAGGTCCTCGGCCAGGGTATTGACCCGGCCGGCGAGCAGCTTGCGGTCGCGTTCGCTCAGCCTGGAATAGGTCTCGAAGCCGCCGTCGGCGGTGCGGTACTTCTTCAGCGTGTCGAACACCGTGGCGAAGTTGGCGTCGGTCTTGTCGATGAACGCCTTGTTCTCGCGGGCGACCAGCGGGTGCAAGAGCTCGACGATCTTGTAGGCGCCTTCGAAGTTGGCCTGGAAGTCCCACAGGTCGGTATGGCTGTAGCGGTTCTCCTCGCCGGAGATCTTGGTGGCCGCGACTTCCTCCATCAGCACCGCGGCGCCGCCGACCACCTTCTCCGGCGGGAAGGTCAGGGCGCCCAGGCGCTTCTGCAGCTCCAGCACGTCGGCCAGCAGCTTGTCGGCCGCCGCGCCGGCTTGCTGGGTGCTGTTCTGCGTCCACAGCGCGTACTCGATGCGGTGGAATCCGCCGAAGCCCGGGTCCTTCTCGGCCTTCTCGTGGTCGTCGGCGCGCGAGTCGATGGCGCTGTCCATGTCGCTGAACAGTTCGGCCACCGGCTCGATCTTCTCGTAGCTGGTGCGGGTCGGCGCGTACAGCGCCTTGGCCTTGTCGACGTCGCCGGCCTTGACCGCGGCGACGAAGACGCGGGTATCGGCCACCAGCTGGCGTACGTTGCCGGCCACGTAGATCTTGTATTCGGCGACCGGGCCGACCAGTTCCAGCGGCGAGACGGCGGCCTGCGCGCCGAGCGCACACAGGCCGGCGGCGCCGGCGACCAGCAGGGCGAGGAGGTGGCGGCGGGTGGGCAGGGTCATCACGGTCCTTTTCATTGCATGTGGAAACGAAGGGTCAGCCAAGGCGTGCCGCGGCTTCGATCAGGGTGCGGCCGAGCCAGTCGCGCTCGTCGCGCATGCCGGGCAGGGTGAAGAAGAAGCCGCCGCCGATGGGCTTGATGTATTCCTCCAGCGGCTCGCCGTCCAGGCGCCTCTGCACCGTGAGAAAGCCCTTCTCCAGGTCGGCCTGGTAGCAGATGAACAACAGGCCCATCTCCAGTTGGCCGGACTTGGTGACGCCGTTGGAATAGTTGAAGGGCCGGCGCAGGATCAGGTTGGCCTGCGAATCGGGCGAGCGCGGGTTGGCCATCCGGATATGCGAATCCAGCGGGGTGCGCCTGCCCCCGGGGTCCTTGGCGTAGTCCGGCACGTCGTGTTCGCTGCCGCCGCCGTCCAGCGGCGCGCCGCTGGCCTTCATCCGGCCCATGATCGCTTCCTGCTCCTGCAGCGGCGTCCGGTCCCAGCGCTCGACGAAATTGCGGATGATGCGCACCGCCTGGTAGGTGCCGTCGTTGGCCCAGGCCGGTTCGCCGTCGTCCGCGCCGATCCAGACGATCCGCTGCATCAGCTCCGCATCGCCCGAATCCGGGTTGGCCGAGCCGTCGCGGAAGCCCAGGAAGTTGCGCGCGCTCTCGGCCGGCCGGCCCGGCGTGGCCGGGATCGCGGGCACGCTGCCCTCCTGCTTCCAGTGCAGGATCAGCAGGTCCGGCGTGTTCTTGATGATGTCGCGCAGGGCGTTGATGTTGGTGTCGGGCGTGTTGGCGCAGAACTGGATCGACAGGTCGCCGTGGCACAGCGCCGCGTCCAGCGCGTCGTTGGGATGCGCCTGCATCTGCTGCAGGTGCCGCGGCTTGAGCGGTGCCAGGCCGTAGCGCTCGTCGAACAGCGATTCGCCGAGCGATACGGTCACGGTCAGCGCGTCCGGCTGCAGCACCGGTCCCAGCAGTCCCGAGCTGGGCGGCGGCAGGCGCGGGTCGAGTTCGGCCTCCTTGCCGCCCTGGGTCAGGAACGCGATGCGCGCGCTGAGGGTGCGGAACAACCGCTCCAGGTCCTGCCGGTCTTCCGCCAGCACGAAGAAGGCGGCGACCATGCCCGCGCTCGGCCGCGGGGTGACGATGCCGGCCTGGTGCCGGCCGTGGAAGGGCACGCGCTCCTGCGTATGGGTGCTGCGTGGCGCATCGGTGACCTGGGCGTCGGCGCTGTCGGCCGGATTCGCCGGCGCCGAGACGGCGCGGCCGGCGCCGGC
>DNXT01000407.1 GCA_003505795.1 Lysobacteraceae bacterium
ATCCCGAATCCCCAATCCCCGCTCCGATCATGGACGCCGGCACGCTCCGTGTTGTATTAAACCCCGTCTCCGGGAGTCCTGAATGCAAAGCGGCAAAGACCTTACCCTGCGCCTGATGATCGTCGACGACAGCGGCGAGAACGCCGAGGCGATCGTCACCACGCTGCGCAACAGCGGCATCGCGGTGCGGCCGTCGCGGCCGCAGAACGCCGAGGAAATGGCGAGCATGCTGGCCGGCCAGATCGACCTGGTGCTGGCCGCGCGCTCGCAGTCGATCACCCTGCCGATGCTGCAGCAGCGCATCGCCGCCAGCGGCAAGGACATGCCGCTGATCCTGCTGACCGACAAGGTCGACGAGACCGAATGGGTCGAGGCCGCCGCCCACGGCGTGCGCGCGATCGCGCTGCGCCAGCGTCCCGAGCACCTGCTGTCGGTGGTGCGCGCCGAGATGACCGACCTGCAGGCCCGCCGCGGGCTGCGCCGGATCGAGGCGCAGATGCGCGAGACCGAGCGCCGCTGCGACGCGCTGATCGCCTCCTCGCGCGACCCCATCGCCTACGTCCACGAAGGCATGCACATCCGCGCCAACGACGCCTACCTGGAGATGTTCGGGTTCGAGTCGTTCGACGACGTCGAAGGCATCTCGCTGCTGGACATGATCGCGCCGCAGCACGTGGAGAGCTTCAAGCAGCTGCTCAAGTCGCTGTCCAAGGGCGAGCCGCCGCCGGCCCAGTACAAGGTCGACGCGCGCAGCCAGGAAGGCGACACCTTCCCGGCCACGATGGAGTTCGCCACCGCCACCTACGAGGGCGAGTCCTGCATCCAGGTGGTGTTCCGCCGGCGCGAGGAGTTCGACCCGGAACTGGCGCGCGAGGTCGAGGACCTGCGCCAGCGCGACCAGGTCACCGGCCTGCTCAACCGGCCCACCTTCATGGTCGCGCTGGAACAGGCCGTGGCCCAGGCCGGCCGCAGCGAGCGCCAGTTCGGCTTCCTGCTGATCGAGCCGGACCACTACGCCCGCATCCTGCCCGACATCGGCCTGGACTCGGCCGACGCACTGATCGCGGCGATGGCCAGCCAGCTGTCCTCGGTGCTGGACGAGGACGTCACCGCCGCGCGCTTCGGCGAGAACAGCTTCGCGGTGCTGCTGGAGGGCGACTACCTGCGCACCACCACGATGGCCGAGGTCGTCCGCGAGGCCTTCGCGCAGCACGTGTTCAGCATCGGCGAGCGCTCGGCCACGGTGACGGTCAGCGTCGGCGGCGTGCAGATCGGCGAGAAGATCGCCAGCATCGGCCAGGTGCTGACCCGCGCCGCCGAATGCGCGCGCGCCACCGCCGAGCTCGGCGGCAACACCATCAACATCTTCGATCCGGGCGCGGTCGACCGCGCCGAGGAAGAACGCATCCAGCGCTGGATCGAGCAGCTGCGCGAGGCGCTGCACGGCCAGGGCTTCCTGCTGCACTACCAGCCGGCGCTGAACCTGCAGGGCGAGCCGACCGAGCTCTACCAGGCGTTCCTGCGCATGGAGCGCAGCGGCGAGCTGATCCCGCCGGCGACGTTCCTGGGCATCGCCGAGGAACACGGCCTGATCGCCGACATCGACCTGTGGGTGGTCGAGCACGCGATCAAGGCGATCGGCGAGCGCCAGCGCGCCGGCCATGCCACCAGCATGCTGGTGCGGGTCGGCCCCGGCTCCTTCAACGATCCGCGGATGATCTCGACCATCCGCGATCAGCTGGCGGCCAACGGCGTGCCGGGCGAGCGGCTGTGGCTGCAGACGCCCGAGTCCAAGGTGTTCACCCACCTGCGCAACGCCCAGCAGTTCCTCGCCGAGGTGTCGGCGCTGGGCTGCAAGGTCGGCCTGGAGCAGTTCGGCTCCGGCCTGGACTCGTTCCAGCTGCTGGCCCACTTCCACCCGGCCTTCCTCAAGCTGGACCGCGGCATCACCGCCGACATCGCCGCGACCAAGGAAAGCCAGGAGAAGATCCGCGAGATCACCGGCCGCGCCCGGGAGGCGTCGATCGCCACGATCGCCGAGTTCGTCGCCGACGCCGCCTCGATGAGCGCGTTCTTCAGCGCCGGGGTCGACTACGTGCAGGGCGACTTCGTCGCGCCGGCCGGGCCGGCGATGAACTACGAGTTCGGCTGACGTCGCTCCCGCGGACGACAATGTCGCCAAAAACTGAAGGGCCCGCTCGCGCGGGCCCTGCTGCCTGGTTCGGTTCAGACCACCGTGGCATTGGCCGAGCGCAGCGCGGCGATGCGCTCGGGCAGCGGCGGGTGGCTCAGGAACAGCTTGCGCAGCCCCTGGCCGACGCCGCCGGCGATGCCGAACGCCTCGACCTGCGCCGGCAGCGTGCTCTGCCCGTGGTTGAGCGACAGCCGCTCCAGCGCCGCGATCATCTTCTGGCGGCCGGCCAGCTGGGCGCCGCCGGCGTCGGCGCGGAACTCGCGGTGGCGCGAGAACCACATCGCGATCATCGTCGCGAACAGGCCGAACAGCATCTCCAGCGCGAACACGATGATGTAGTAGGCGAAGCCGCGGCCGCCGCCGCTGCGGTTGCCGGACATGGCGCTGTCGACCACCCCGCCGACCACGCGCGCCAGCACGATGACGAAGGTGTTCAGCACGCCCTGCAGCAGCGCCATGGTGATCATGTCGCCGTTGGCGACGTGGCTGATCTCGTGCCCCAGCACGGCCTCGGCCTCGTCCTCGGTCATGTTGTGCAGCAGCCCGGTGGACACCGCCACCAGCGCGCTGTTGCGGTTGGCGCCGGTGGCGAAGGCGTTGATCTCCGGCCCTTCGTAGACCGCCACTTCGGGCATGCCGATGCCGGCCGCCTGCGCCTGTCGGCGCACCGTCTCCAGCAGCCAGCGTTCGGTGGGATTGCGCGGCTCGGTGATGACCTGGGCGCCGGTGGCGCGCTTGGCCATGAACTTGGACATCAGCAGCGACACCAGCGAGCCGCCGAATCCGAAGATCGCCGCCATCACCAGCAGGCCGCTCATCTGCGCCGGATTGACCCCCAGCAACGACATCACCAGCCCGGCGAGGACCAGCACCGCGAGGTTGGTTAGGAGGAACAGGCCGATACGACTGAACATGGAAGCGATGGCTCCGCACTGGCTGAATGAATGGTCGAAAATCTGCGGCTTGGCCGGCTTGAAATCAAGCGACAACCTGACCGACGATTCAGCTGGCCATGCCTGACCGTCCCTATCGCGGGCGCTTTGCGCCCTCGCCCACCGGCCCGCTCCATTCCGGTTCGCTGCTCGCCGCCCTCGGCAGCTGGCTGCTGGCGCGCCGTGCCGGCGGGCAGTGGCTGGTCCGGATCGAGGACATCGATCCGCCGCGCACGGTCGCCGGCGCCGCCGAGGCGCAGCTGCGCAG
>DNXT01000130.1:0-829 GCA_003505795.1 Lysobacteraceae bacterium
GCTGTACCAAGTGTTGAAGAACCTAGAAACCACAGAAGCCGAATACTGAGGAATAACGGATGTCGATCGCATTGCTCCTGGCCCTGCAGGACACGGTAGTGGAAGCGCTGCCGCAGGAAGTCACCCAGGCGGCCGCACAGACCGTCACGGTCGCGCACACCGGCAGCATCAACTACCTGGAGCTGATCGCGCGGGCCAGCATCCCGGTCAAGATCATCGTGCTGCTGCTGCTGCTCGGCTCGTTCATCAGCTGGGTGATCATTTTCCGCAAGGCGCGGGTGTTCAAGCAGGCCAACCGCGAGGCCGACGAGTTCGAGAACCGCTTCTGGTCCGGCGCCGACCTCGGCAAGCTGTACGCGTCGGCGACCGACCGCAACCGCGTGGTCGGCGGCCTGGAGGCGATCTTCGAAGGCGGCTTCCGCGAATTCTCGCGCCTGCGCGACCGCAAGCGGCTCGATTCGCGCGTCCAGCTCGAAGGCGCCCAGCGCGCCATGCGCACCACCTTCGCGCGCGAGGTCGACCAGCTCGAGCGCAACCTCGAACTGCTGGCCAACATCGGCTCGACCGCCCCCTACGTCGGCCTGGTCGGTACCGTGTTCGGCATCATGGTGACCATGCACGACATGGTCAGCAGCGGCGAGCAGGCCGGCATCGCCTCGGTGGCGCCGGGCATCTCCGAGGCGCTGTTCGCCACCGCGATCGGCCTGTTCGTGGCGATCCCGGCGGTGTGGGCGTACAACCGCTTCACCACCCGGGTCGAGCGGCTGTCGGTGCGCTACGAGACCTTCGCCGAGGAATTCAGCTCGATCCTGCAGCGCCAGGCCGGCGC
>DNXT01000130.1:1001-1179 GCA_003505795.1 Lysobacteraceae bacterium
CCTGCAGCGCCAGGCCGGCGCCGACGAATGATGCCAGTCCCGCGCAAGCGCCCGCACCTCCACGTGCGGGGATCCAACAGGAAGCTTCCACAATGATGTCCGGCATTTCCCGCCGCAAGAAGCACAAGCTCAAGTCCGAGATCAACGTCGTGCCGTACATCGACGTGATGCTGGTGCT
>DNXT01000130.1:1375-2826 GCA_003505795.1 Lysobacteraceae bacterium
CTGCTGATCATCTTCATGGTCACCGCGCCGTTGCTGACGCTCAGTACCGACGTCAACCTGCCGACCTCGCGCGCCAAGGCACTGGAGAGCCGCAAGGATCCGATCGTGGTGGTGGTCGCCGCCGACGGCCAGCTGGCCCTGCAACTGCCCAAGGACAAGCCCAAGGCGATGGACGCGGCGACGCTGCAGGCGCAACTGGCGGCGATCGTGTCCCAGGACAAGGACGCCCGGGTGGTGGTGGCCGGCGACCGCGACGTGCCGTACCAGAAGATCATGGACGCGATCGACGCGATCAAGCAGGCCAAGGTCGAGAAGGTCGGCCTGATTTCCGATTCGGGCGGCAATGCACGCTGACGCGCTTCCCCGGCAGTTCCCCCGCGAAGGCGACTGGGGCCGTCCGGTCCTGCTCGCCGCGCTGGTGCACGTCCTGGTGCTGCTGGTGTTCACCGCGGCCTGGCTGTGGTCGCCGCAGCGCAACGTCGAGGCCGCCGCCGGCGATCCGTCGCTGGAGGCCAGCCTGGACGTGTCCACGGCCGACGCCCGCGTCGCGCGCCAGGCCCTGAGGCAGACACCGGAGGAGTTCAAGCCGTTGCCCGAGCCGGTGCCGGTGCAGGCCAGCGCGCCGGAGGACACCGTGCCGCCGCCGCAGCCGATCCCCGAGCCGCGCCCGCAGGACGCGCCGACCCCGCAGCAGGCCAATGCGCAGGAGCGCATCGCCCAGCCGGACAACGTCGACCAGGAGCGGGTCAGCGCGATGGCGATCTCCGAGGAGAAGGCCAGGCAGGAGCAGGAGGCCAAGCGCCGCCAGGAGCAGATCGACCTGACCGAACGCAAGCGCCAGGAAGAGGCCGAGCAGAAGCTGCGCCTGGCCAAGCAGCAGGAAGAGGCCGAGCAGAAGAAGAGGATCGCCGACCAGCAGGCCCAGGCCGAGCGCGAGCAGAAGCTGGCCGAGATCCGCAAGCAGCGCGAACAGGCCGAGAAGGACGCCAAGCTGGCCGAGCAGAAGCTGCGCCAGCTGGCGGCGGCGCGTGCCCAGCAGGCTTCGTCGGCCGCCGCCGCGACCAATGCCCCGGCCTCGCCCGGCCAGGGCGGCACCAGCAACGACCTGGCCGCCAAGTACGCCGCGGCGATCCAGCAGGCGGTGCTGAGCCAGTGGGTGCGGCCGGATTCGGTGCCGCTGGGGCAGAAATGCACCATCAACATCCGCCAGCTGCCGGGCGGTTCGGTGGTGGATGCGTCGGTCGCGCCCGGCTGCCCGTTCGACGAGGCCGGCAAGCGCTCGATCGAGGCCGCCGTGCTGCGCGCCCAGCCGCTGCCGTACCGCGGCTACGAGTCCGTGTTCCAGCGCAACCTGACCTTCAACTTCACCGCGCAGGACCGCTGAGCCGGTCCCGGCCGATGGCGCCATGCCGCACCGGGCGACCCCCCGGTCGGCGGCTCCGGCGCCGGCA
>DNXT01000132.1 GCA_003505795.1 Lysobacteraceae bacterium
GCGGCTCCCGCCGAACCGTCGCGCAGCCCGGCCAAGCCGGCCGCGCCGCGCCGTTCCAGGGCCGCGGGCGCTGGCAGTGGTTTCCAGGATCCCCACGCAGCGCGCGAGGCCGAGCGCTATGCCGAGCCGATCGCCAGCCGCGAAGCGATCCTGGAACTGCTCGAGGACTGCGACGGCCCGCAGACCGCCGAGGAGATCGCCGCGCGGCTCGGGTTGGAGGACCGCATCGAGGTGCTCGGCCGCCGGCTCGGCGCGATGGTGCGCGACGCCCAGCTGGTGCAGAACCGCCGCGGCGGCTACGCGCCGGTGCAGCAGACCAGCCTGATCGCCGGCGTGGTGATCGCCAATCCGGAAGGATTCGGCTTCCTCAAGCCGGACGAGGGCGGCGACGACCTGTTCCTGCCGCCGTTCGAGATGCGCAAGGTGATGCACGGCGATCGCGCCCTGGCCAACGTCACCGGCATCGACCGGCGCGGCCGCCGCGAAGGCGCGATCGCGCGCGTGCTCGAGCGCCGCATGAGCCGGCTGATCGGCCGCTTTGGCTACGAGCACGGCATCGCCTACGTCGATCCGGACGACAAGCGCGTGCAGCGCAACGTGCATATCCCCGCCGACGGCATCGGTGGCGCGCGCGAAGGCCAGCTGGTGGTCTGCGAGCTGATCGCGCCGCCGGACAGCCGGCGCCCGGCGGTGGGCAAGATCATCGCGGTGCTCGGCGACAAGCTGACCCCGTCGCTGGTGGTGCAGACCGCCATCCACGGCCACGAGCTGCCGTTCGAGTTCCCGCAGGAGGTGCTGGACGAGGCCGCGGCGGTGCCGCTGGCGGTCGAGCCGGGCATGATCGGCGCGCGCGTGGACCTGCGCGCGCTGCCGCTGGTGACCATCGACGGCGAGGACGCCAAGGACTTCGACGACGCGGTGTACTGCGAGCCGAACGCCGACGGCTTCCGCCTGGTGGTCGCGATCGCCGACGTGTCCAACTACGTGCGTCCCGGCACGCCGCTGGACGAGGAGGCGCAGAAGCGCGCGACCTCGGTGTACTTCCCGGGTTTCGTGGTGCCGATGCTGCCGGAGACCCTGTCCAACGGCATCTGCTCGCTGATGCCCAAGGTCGACCGCATGTGCTTCGTCTGCGACATGCAGGTGGGGCGCGACGGCGAGGTCACCGGCTCGAAGTTCTACGAGGCGGTGATGAACTCGCACGCGCGCCTGACCTACACCCAGGTGTGGAAGGCGGTGGGCGAGGACGATGCCGACGCCAAGGCGTTCATCGGCGACCTGCTGCCGCAGGTGCAGCGCCTGCACCAGCTCTACCGGGTGCTGGCCAAGGCGCGCGCGCACCGCGGCGCGATCGAGTTCGAGTCCTCGGAAGTGCGCTTCGTGCTCGACAACACCGGCGAGGTCACCCAGGCCGGGATGCAGGTGCGCAACGACGCGCACAAGCTGATCGAGGAATGCATGATCGCCGCCAACGTCGAGGCCGCGCGCTACCTGCTGGGCGCGCACGTGCCGGCGCCGTACCGCGTGCACGAGCGCCCGCCGGAGAGCAAGTACGAGGACCTGCTGGAGTTCCTGAAGGAGTTCAAGCTGAGCCTGCCGCCGTGGAGCAAGGTGCGCCCGGGCGACTACACCAAGCTGCTGAAGAAGGTGCGCGAGCGGCCGGATGCGGCGCTGCTGGAGTCGGTGCTGCTGCGCAGCCAGAGCCTGGCGGTGTACACGCCCGACAACAACGGCCACTTCGGCCTGGCGCTGGAGGCGTACGCGCACTTCACCTCGCCGATCCGGCGCTATCCGGACCTGCTGGTGCACCGCGCGATCAAGTACGCGCTGACCGGCGCGCGCCCGGACAAGTACATCTATGCGCCGCGGCAGATGGCGGCGCTGGCGCTGCAGTGTTCCGAGCGCGAGCGGCGCGCCGACGAGGCCGAGCGCGAGGTCGACGAGCGCTACCGCGCGGCCTGGATGGAAAAGCACGTCGGCGGCGAGTTCGACGGCGTGATCAGCGGCGTGACCAGCTTCGGCCTGTTCGTGGAACTGGACGACTCCAAGGTCAACGGACTGGTCCACGTCACCCAGCTGCCGCAGGACTACTACCACTTCGATCCGATCCGCAAGACCCTGTCCGGCGAGCGGCGCGGGCGCGAGTTCCGTCTCGGCGACCGCGTGCGCGTGCTGGTGCTCAAGGCCAGCATGGAGGAACGCAAGATCGACTTCCGCCTGGCCGAGGAAGGCGAGGAGCCGGCATTGCCGTCGCGCGGGCAGCCGGCCAAGCGCAGGAAGCAGAAGTACTGACGGGGCGGCGATGGAACCGGTGCGCGACTACAGCGGCGGGTGCCAGTGCGGGGCGGTGCGCTTCCACGTGCGCGGCCGGCTGAGCGCCTCGATCTGCCACTGCCGGATGTGCCAGAAGGCGTTCGGGGCCTACTACGCGCCGCTGGTGTCGGTGCGCGGGGCCGAGTTCGCCTGGACGCGCGGCGAGCCCAGGCGCTTCGCCTCGTCGAACCTAGTCCGGCGCGGTTTCTGCGCCGAGTGCGGCACGCCGCTGACCTACGAGGCGCCGGACGGCGTGGCGATCGCTGCCGGTGCGTTCGACCAGCCGGCCATGCTGGCGCCGACGCGTCAGTACGGACTGGAGGCCAAGCTGCCGTTCGTCGATGCGCTGCACGCGCTGTCGGGCACGCGTACCGAGCAGGACATGGCGGCGCTGGAGTTCCTGGCGCGGATCGAGTCGCACCAGCATCCGGACCACGACACCGAGCGTTGGCCCGAGGCCCCTCTCCCCCCGGGGTGACGAGGCACGGGCTTGCGTGCCTTGGAACGCATGCGGCGCCGGCGCGGGCCCGGGAACGGAGCGGGGATGGGCGAGGGGGCTGGCGCGGTCCCGCGCAGGCGAACGAGGCGAGGCTGCGCCCGCACCCTCATCCGGCGCTGCGCGCCACCTTACTCCCGAGCGGAGAAGGGAACGGCAGTGCTGGTCCGGGCCTTCGCCAGCGCCTACCATTCCATCTTTCCCTCCGTCTTTCCCCACCATGAGCAAGCAGTCCCAGTGGATCGTCGGCGTCAACGCCGTCGCTTCGTCGATCGAGAACGACGCCGACAACGTCCGCGAGGTGCTGGTCGAGGCCGGCAGCAAGAACCCGCGCCTGACCGAGATCGAGGAGAACGCGCGGCGCAAGGGCATCGACGTGCGCCGGGTGACCGCCCAGGCGCTGGACGGCGTCGGCGGCAGCGTGCGCCACCAGGGCGTGGCCGCGCGCTACGCCGCGGCGCGGACCTGGGCCGAGAACGAACTGGAGGGCCTGGTCGAGGCCGCCGCGGGCAAGGCGCTGCTGCTGGTGCTGGACGGCGTGCAGGATCCGCACAACCTCGGCGCCTGCCTGCGCAGCGCGGCGGCGGCGGGCGCGACCGCGGTGGTGATCCCCAAGGACAAGTCGGCCACGGTGAACGCGACCGTGCGCAAGACCTCGGCCGGCGCCGCCGACCGCATCCCGGTGGTGGCGGTGACCAACCTGGCGCGCTGCCTGCGCGATCTGCAGAAGCAGGGCGTGTGGATCTACGGCCTGGCCGGCGAGGCGGAGGCTTCGCTGTTCTCGCTGGACCTGCGTGGCAACGTCGCGCTGGTGCTCGGCGGCGAGGCCGACGGCCTGCGCCGGCTGACCCGCGAGCATTGCGACGGCCTGGCCAAGATCCCGATGCCGGGTGACATCGAGAGCCTCAACGTCTCGGTCGCCGCCGGCGTGACCCTGTTCGAGGCGGTGCGCCAGCGCATCGGTTGAGCGCCATGCTCCGCCGCGGGCGCTGTTGCCGGCAATGCCCGTTGCTTTCTGTTGCTTCCCGTAGGAGCGACTTCAGTCGCGATAGGGCTTTCCGGAGTTTCCTTCCGGCGAGGAAGAATCTTTGTGGGAGACTCCAGGCCGCGTTGCAATGACGCAGTGGAATGGGAAGCCCTGTTGCTTGGCGCGCCGCCGCGCG
>DNXT01000131.1 GCA_003505795.1 Lysobacteraceae bacterium
CGCCGGGCGCTGGACGCGCAGATGGCGGCGCAGGCCGCGCGCGACCGCGCCGATGCCGCGCCGGCGCATTGATCGGAAGGGCGCGCGACCTAGCCGCGCCGCGAGGAATTGCGCAGCACCAGCCGGGTCGGGATGGTGCGGTTGTCGGCGGGCTCGCCGCGGATCAGCGCGATCAGGCTCTCCACCAGCAGGCTGCCGGCCTGCTTGGTGTCCTGCTGCACGGTCGACAGCGCCGGGGTCATCGAGCCGGCGATCGGGATGTCGTCGAAGCCGGCCACCGCCACGTCCTCCGGAATGCGCAGCCCGTGCTCGTGCAGGGCGCGCATCGCGCCGATCGCGATCAGGTCGCTGGCCGCGCACACCGCATCGAACCCGACCCCGCGGTCAAGCAGGGCGCGGGCGGCGTCGTAGCCGGATTGTTCGGTGGTGATCGCATCGGCCTGCAGTTGCGCCTGCGCCTGGATCCCCGCCTCGCGCAGCGCGTCGGCATGGCCGCGGTAGCGTTCGAAGAATTCCGGGTAGTGGTTCGAGGCGTGGCCCAGGAACGCGATCCGGCGGGCGCCCTCCTGCAGCAGGTGGCGGGTGATGTCCAGGCCGCCCTGGTAGTTGTCGCTGCCGATCGAGATCCCGGGCTGGCCGGGCAGGGCGGCGCCCCAGCGCACGAAATGGGTGCCCTGCTCGACCAGGCGCTGCAGCCGGTGCCGGGCCTCCAGGTAGTCGCCGTAGCCGAGCAGGATGATGCCGTCGGCCTTGTTGCTGTCCTCGTAGTCGGCCTGCCAGTCGGTGGACAGCTGCTGGAACGACACCAGCAGGTCGTAGCCGCGCAGCGCGCAGGCGCGGGTGATCGAGCCGAGCATCGAGTGGAAGAACGGATTGATCAGCGAGTCGTCGGTGGTCGGATCCTCGAAGAACAGCAGCGCCAGGGTGCCGGCGTTGCGCAGGCGCAGGCTGGATGCGTTCTTGTCGACCTTGTAGTTGAGCTGGCGGGCGATGTCGAGGATGCGCTTGCGGGTCTCCGCGTTCACCATCGGGCTGCCGCGCAGGGCGCGCGACACCGTCGGCTGCGAGACGCCGGCCAGGTAGGCGATGTCCAGAGAGGTGGCTTTGCCCTTGATCGACATGGCGTGGCGGCGACGGAACAGACCGGCATCATGCCACGCGCCGGCCCGCGGGCGCTGCGCAGGCGGGGCGCGATTGCGGTACCATTGGCCGGGTCCGTTCCCAGCCAAGGTGGCCCGCGCCCAGCGCCGGCCGAGCGTGCGACATGAGCACTACCATCGCCCACCGCTGATCCCCGCCAGAGGCTTCCCCACGGGCGCCCTCTGGGCGCTTTGTCGTTTTTGGGATTCGGGATCGGGGACTCGGGATTCGTGAGAATCCGGACCGCGCCCTTCACGAATCCCCGATCCCGAATCCCCAATCCCGGCTCCTCCATGATCAACATCACCCTCCCCGACGGCAGCCGCCGCGAATTCGAAGCCCCCGTCTCCGTCATGCAGGTCGCCCAGTCGATCGGCGCCGGGCTGGCCAAGGCCACCATCGCCGGCGCGGTCGACGGCGTGCTGGTCGACGCCAGCGACCTGATCGACCACGACGCCAGCCTGCGCATCATCACCGCCAAGGACGAGGAGGGCGTGGAGATCATCCGCCACTCCTGCGCGCACCTGGTCGGCCACGCGGTCAAGCAGCTGTACCCGGACGCGAAGATGGTGATCGGTCCGGTCATCGCCGAGGGCTTCTACTACGACATCCGGTCCGAGCGCCCGTTCACGCCCGAGGACCTGGCCGCGATCGAGAAGCGCATGGGCGAGCTGATCGCCCAGGACTACGACGTCGTCAAGAAGATGACCCCGCGCGCCGAGGTCGTGGAGATCTTCAGGGCCCGCGGCGAGGACTACAAGCTGCGCCTGATCGAGGACATGCCCGAGGACGTCACCGCGATGGGCATGTACTACCACCAGGAATACGTGGACATGTGCCGCGGCCCGCACGTGCCCAACACGCGCTTCCTCAAGGCGTTCCGCCTGACCCGCATTTCCGGCGCCTACTGGCGCGGCGACGCCAAGAACGAGCAGCTGCAGCGCATCTACGGCACCGCCTGGGCCGACAAGAAGCAGCTGGAGGCCTACATCCAGCGCATGGAGGAGGCCGACAAGCGCGACCACCGCAGGATCGGCAAGGCCCAGGACCTGTTCCACCTGCAGGAGGAAGGCCCGGGCCTGGTGTTCTGGCATCCCAAGGGCTGGTCGATCTGGCAGGTGGTCGAGCAGTACATGCGCCGGGTCTACCGCGACAGCGGCTACGGCGAGGTGCGCTGCCCGCAGATCCTGGACGTGTCGCTGTGGCAGAAGTCCGGCCACTGGGACAACTACCAGGAGAACATGTTCTTCACCGAGTCGGAGAAGCGCACCTACGCGGTCAAGCCGATGAACTGCCCCGGCCACGTCCAGGTGTTCAACCAGGGCCTGCACAGCTACCGCGACCTGCCGATCCGCTACGGCGAGTTCGGCGCCTGCCACCGCAACGAGCCCTCCGGCGCGCTGCACGGCATCCTGCGCGTGCGCGGCTTCACCCAGGACGACGGCCACATCTTCTGCACCGAGCAGCAGATCGAGGCCGAGGTGACCGCGTTCCACCAGCAGGCGCTGAAGGTCTACGCCGACTTCGGCTTCGAGGACATCCAGATCAAGATCGCGCTGCGCCCGGAAAAGCGCCTCGGCGACGACGCCACCTGGGACCGGGCCGAGGCCGCGCTGCGCTCGGCGCTGGGCCGCAACGGCGTGGAATGGCAGGAACTGCCGGGCGAGGGCGCCTTCTACGGCCCCAAGATCGAGTACCACCTGAAGGACGCGATCGGCCGCACCTGGCAGCTCGGCACGATGCAGGTCGATTTCATGATGCCGCAGCGCCTGGGCGCCGAATACGTCGACGAGAACAGCCAGAAGAAGCACCCGGTGATGCTGCACCGGGCCATCGTCGGCTCGATGGAGCGTTTCATCGGGATCCTGATCGAGCACCACGCCGGCGCGTTCCCGGCCTGGCTGGCGCCGGTGCAGGCGGTGGTGGCCAATATCACCGACGCCCAGGCCGAATATGTGGAGGGCGTACGGAAAACCCTTGCAAATCAAGGCTTCCGGGTCGAGGCCGATTTGCGGAACGAGAAGATCGGCTATAAGATTCGCGAGCATACGCTGCAGCGCGTGCCTTATCTGCTGGTGGTCGGCGACCGCGAGAGGGACAATGGCGCGGTCGCCGTGCGTACGCGCTCGGGCGAGGACCTGGGGACCATGTCGGTCCAGGCCTTCATCGAGCGCCTACAGGCAGAGCAAGCAGCATAAGCCAACCCCGGCCAGTCTGGATCCTCCGGAAGTGCCGGTTCGATTCCCCTGGGAGATTGCAATATCAGTACCCCTGACAACAAACAGAACCGCAAGAACCAAGAAATCCGGGTGCCGCGCGTCCGCGTGATCGGCAGCGACGGAGAGATGGTCGGCGTGTTGTCGCGCGACGAAGCG
Organism: Lysobacteraceae bacterium; assembly: GCA_003505795.1. GTDB lineage: Bacteria > Pseudomonadota > Gammaproteobacteria > Xanthomonadales > Xanthomonadaceae > UBA8801. Next base: position 3,516 of record DNXT01000131.1, read on the forward strand.
CTCGCCATGGCCGAGGAAGAAGGCCTGGATCTGGTGGAAATCCAGCCCCAGGCCGATCCGCCTGTCTGCAAGATCATGGACTTCGGCAAGTTCAAGTTCGAAATGCAGAAGAAGGCCAACGAGGCCAAGAAGAAGACCAAGCAGGTCGAGATCAAGGAAGTGAAGTTCCGCCCGGTCACCGACGAGGGCGACTACCAGATCAAGCTGCGCAAGATGCGCGGTTTCCTGGAAGAAGGCGACAAGATCAAGGTCAACATCCGCTTCCGTGGCCGCGAGATGAGCCACCAGGAGCTGGGCCGCGAAATGGCCAGCCGGATCGAGGCCGATCTGGGCGAGGACATCGTCATCGAGTCCCGGCCGCGCCTGGAAGGGCGCCAGATGGTGATGATGATCGCGCCGAAGAAGAAGGTGTAACGGCGCGAATCCCGCGCCGGAACCCGCACGCCCGCGTGCGCGGATCCGGACGGGCGAACCTCCCGGGTCCGCTGGCCCGGGATCGGGTGCCAATCCGCTGATTTGCAAGGCATTCCGCGATCGGGCATAATTGCCGGCCCGATTCGTCGGGAAGTCGCGCAAGCGGCGCCAGGACCGGCTGTTGTTCCATTGGAATCAAGAGCTTACAAGCAGGCTGGGGCATGGACGGAAAGCGTGGCGCAGCCACCGCCCTCGTCAGTGACATAAAACCATCAAGGACATAGCAATGCCCAAGATCAAGACCAACCGGGCGGCGGCCAAGCGTTTCCGCAAGACCGCCTCCGGCAAGTACAAGGCTGGCCACGCCAACCGTAGCCACATCCTCACCAAGAAGGCGACCAAGCGGAAGCGCAACCTGCGGCAGACGAACCACGTCCGCGCAGAAGACGCAGGCCGTCTGGACCGCATGCTTCCCTATCTCTGAGGACTGAACCATGGCACGAGTTAAGCGTGGTGTGCAGGCGCGTCGCCGCCACAAGAAAATCCTGACCCTGGCGAAGGGCTACTACAACGCCCGCCGCAAGGTCTTCCGCGTCGCCAAGCAGGCGGTCATCAAGGCGCAGCAGTACGCCTACATCGGCCGCAAGCAGAAGAAGCGCAACTTCCGTTCGCTGTGGATCACCCGCATCAACGCGGCGGCCCGCATCAACGGCCTGAGCTACAGCCGTTTCATGAACGGCCTGCTGAAGGCCGGCATCACCCTGGACCGCAAGGTGCTGGCGGACATCGCCGTGCACGACGCGGCCGGTTTTGCCGCGCTGGCCGAGAAGGCGAAGGGCGCGCTCGCGGCGTGATGCAGGTCCCTCTGCAAGAGCCCGCACTTCCATGTGCGGGTTCCTAAGGAAAAGCAGGGAGCGATTGCAGACATGGGGAAGGGCGCGAGTCCTTCCCCTTTTTATTTGTGGTTTCCACTCGGAACCGAGTGAACGGGGCTGGACCAAAATCGATGAGTGAGATCGAATCCCTGGCCGGGCAGGCGCTGGCGGACATCGCCGCGGCGCAGGGCCCGGAGCAACTGGAGGCCCTGCGCGTGGCGCTGCTCGGCAAGAGCGGCAGCATCACCGCGCAGCTCAAGCAGCTCGGCAGCCTGCCGGCCGACCAGCGCAAGGCCGCGGGCGAGGCGATCAACCTGGCGCGCGACGCGGTGTCCGCGGCGCTGGCCGAGCGCAAGGCGCTGCTGGAAG
>DNXT01000279.1 GCA_003505795.1 Lysobacteraceae bacterium
GGCTGACGTGCCGCGTGTCCGCGCGGGCCGCGCGCCGGCGAACGCGGACCGCGCGCGCCTTACAATCGCATCCATGGATATCTTCAAGCTCTTCACCCTCGAGGCCGCCCACCGGCTGCCCAACGTCCCGCCCGGCCACAAGTGCGCGCGCCTGCACGGCCACTCGTTCCGGGTGGAACTGCACGTCAGCGGCGAACCCGGCGCGGAAACCGGCTGGGTGATGGACTTCGGCGACATCAAGGCGGCGTTCCAGCCGATCTACGACCGGCTCGACCATCACTACCTCAACGACATCGAGGGCCTGGACAACCCCACCAGCGAGCGCCTGGCGATGTGGATCTGGCAGCAGCTCAAGCCGGCCCTGCCGCAGCTCAGCGAGGTGGTCGTCCACGAGACCTGCACCTCCGGCTGCCGCTATCGCGGCTGAGCCGCGGGGCGCCGCCGCTGCCGGCCGTCGATGCCGCCCATGGATCACCGTAAGTAGTTGATTCGATGATGTTTCTTAAGAATTCCTGAAAGACCCGCAAAAACTTGTTGCATCGCAGCACGGATATCGTATGCTGCGATGCAACAAGCGACACGGCAGTCTCAGAGGAGTTCCGCGATGTCCGCCCAGTTCGAAAACCGCTTCAGCGACTACACCCACCAGTTCGCGGCCACTGCGGCCCGCGCCAACCGGCTGGCGCTGGAGAACGCCGAGAGCGTGTTCGGCCTGCAGCTGAAGACGTTCGAGAAGAACGTCAACGCGACCACGGACTTCCTCGGCGAGTTCGCCGAAGCCCGCGACTTCGGCACCTACCAGACGCTGTGGCCGAAGGGCCTGCAGGTCGCCCGCGACAACCTGGAGCGACTGGCCTCGGCCAACCAGGAAGTGGTCGGCCTGAGCCTGAAGGCGTCCGAAGCGCTCGGCCAGCTCGCCAAGCACCAGTTCGAGACCGTGACCGACCAGGTGCAGGCCTCGGCGGGAAAGGCCGGCAAGACCGGCCGCGGCAAGTAAGACCAACAGTTCAAAGGTATTTGCATGGGTCCCTCCCCCCATGCAATCCGGCCCGGCAGATCCCTCCCTCTGCCGGGCTTTTTTATTCGGCTCCGTGCGCGCGCACCGGAGTGACCCCGTGGGAGGACTCCGATCCCGACGCCTTGCCGGTAGGGGCGGTCGGGACTGAAGTCCCTCCCACACGGATTCCTCCTCGCGGGAACGCATTGAGGGAAAGCTCCATCGCGATTGAAGCCGCTCCTACGGAAAGCGGTAGCCTTCAGCGGCGGCATCGCTACCTTTCTACCGCATTCTCCCGCAGCAGCGGCGACGCGCCGCGGCTAGTCGGGCAACCGCAACCGCTCGGCCGCGGCGGTCGGATCCGGCTGCGGCTGCCACGGGATCCGCCCCCAGCACGGCATCGGCAGGCGCCGCCGCAGCACCGCCAGGTTCTCCTCCTGCCGCGCCATTCGCGGATCGACGTGGTTGGCGATCCAGCCGATGCACTGCAGGCCGTCGGCGCCGATCGCCGCGGCGGTCAGGCGCGCGTGATTCACGCAGCCCAGGCGCAGCCCGACCACCATCACCACCGGCAGCCGCAGCGCGCGCACCAGGTCGGCCTGGTCCAGCGCGGCGTCCAGCGGCGCGGCCCAGCCGCCGACGCCCTCCACCACCACCGTATCGGCCCGAGCGCGCAGGCGCGCGAAGGCCTGGACCAGGGTGTCCAGCCGCAGCGTCAGCCCGGCCTCGGCCGCGGCGATTTCCGGCGCCAGCGGCTGCGGCAATGCATAGGGATTGAGCGTGGCGTAGTCCGGCGGCGGGTCGCTGGCCGCCTGCAGCGCCAGCGCGTCCTCGTTGCGCCACTGGCCGTCGACGAGTTCGCAGCCGCTGGCGACCGGCTTCATGCCCACCGCGCGCCGGCCACGCGCGCGCAGCGCATGCAGCAGCGCGGTGCTGCTCACGGTCTTGCCGATGCCGGTGTCGGTGCCGGTGACGTAGAAGGCGGACAGGGACATGCTGGTTCCAGCAGCCGCCGGGCGGCGGACGGGCGCGCAGGATATACCGTCATGGCCATGGCGATGGTGCCGGCGGAAAGCACCATATACGGGCTCTCCTACGGGCTCTCCTGCATCCGCGCACCGCTGCGGGCGCGCGCAGCAGCGGCTGGAGCTACGCGCCGATGGAGGACATGCCCTAGACTTCCGCCATGTTCGAAACCTCCACGCTCACCGGCAGCAAGCCGGAACAGTACGCCCAGCTGGCCGCGCAGGCGCAGGCCCTGGTCCAAGGCGAGCCCGACCGGGTCGCCAACGCCGCCAACCTGTCGGCGCTGGTGTTCCACGCCCTGCCCGCGCTGAACTGGGCCGGCTTCTACTTCTACGATGGCCGCGAGCTGGTGGTGGGGCCGTTCCAGGGCCTGCCCGCCTGCGTGCGCATCCCGCTCGACAAGGGCGTGTGCGGCGCCGCGGCGCGTACCCGCCAGACCCAGCGCATCGACGACGTCGACGCCTTCCCGGGCCATATCGCCTGCGACTCGGCGTCGCGCTCGGAACTGGTGGTGCCGCTGGTCAAGGGCGACACGCTGATCGGCGTGCTCGACCTGGACAGCCCGCAGCTGGCGCGCTTCGACCAGGACGACCAGCAGGGCCTGGAAGCGCTCGCGCGGATCTTCGTCGACGCCCTGGCATGAGCACGCAGCAGCTGCGCAACATCGGCCCCAAGAGCGCGGCCTGGCTGCGCCAGGTGGGGCTGCGTTCGCAGCAGGACCTGCATGCGGCCGGCGCGGTCGGCGCCTTCATGAAGGTACGCCGCGCCGGCTTCAAGCCCAGCCTCAACCTGCTGTACTCGCTGGAAGGCGCGCTGGTCGGCTGCCATTGGCAGGACATCCCGGAACCGCGCCGCCAGCAGCTCCTGGCGGAGCTGGAACAGGCCACCGCGCAGCTGCCCGCCGCGCGCGGCGCGCCGGTCGGCAGCCCGGTCACCACCACCCGCTACCTGGCCGACGACGACCGCGGCCACGGAGATCGCGACGTGGACGACGCCCCCGACCCTACGGACGACGACGCCTCGTCCTGAGCGCGCCGCTCAGTCCGGCTGCGTGGCGAAGCGCAGCGCCGGCGCGATCGAGGCGCCGAGGGTCTGGCCATGGCTCAGTCCCGGCAGCTCGCGGTAATCGACCGGCAGCCGCTTGCGCAGCCGCTGCGCCAGGGCGAGTGCCGCATCCGGCGGCAGGTCGCCGCGGGCGGCATGCCGCGGCCGCTCCTG
>DNXT01000280.1 GCA_003505795.1 Lysobacteraceae bacterium
GCCTGCCGCAGCCCAGGGCGGCGGCGAATCCGCGTCCGGCGAAGGCGGCTCTGCCGAATCGCGCGAGGGCGGCAACGCCCAGCGCTTCAACAACCAGAACCAGAACAACCAGAACCAGCAGGGCGGCGGCAACAATCGCCGCGACCGCTTCCGCAACCGCCGCGACCGCAACCGCGAGCGCTTCGGCGGCAACAACGACGGCATGCCGCAGGACGGCGGCAACGAGCCCTTCGTGCCGCGTCCGCACCCGGCCGTGCCGGAAGGCTTCCCGGCCTACTCGCTGAGCGACCTGAAGCGGATGCCGGCGCAGAAGCTGCTGGACATCGCCGAGCAGCTGAACATCCAGGAAGGCGTGGCCCGCGCCCGCAAGCAGGACGTGATCTTCGCCCTGCTCAAGGTGCTGACCCGCCACGGCGAAGGCGTCGCCGCCGACGGCGTGCTGGAAATCCTGCCGGACGGCTTCGGCTTCCTGCGCGCGGCCGAGGCCAGCTACCTGGCCGGCCCGGACGACACCTACATCTCGCCCAGCCAGATCCGCCGCTTCAACCTGCGCACTGGCGACCACCTGTCCGGCCGCATCCGCTTCCCCAAGGACGGCGAGCGCTACTTCGCGCTGTCGATCGTGGACACCATCAACGGCGAGCCGCTGGAAGCGTCGAAGAACAAGGTCCTGTTCGAGAACCTGACCCCGCTGTTCCCGCGCAAGCGCTTCACCCTGGAGCGCGGCAACGGTTCCTCCGAAGACATCACCGGCCGCATCCTCGACCTGATGGCGCCGCAGGGCAAGGGCCAGCGCGCGCTGATCGTCTCGCCGCCGAAGGCCGGCAAGACCATGATGATGCAGCAGGTCGCCACCGCCATCACCACCAACCACCCGGAAGTGCACCTGATCGTGCTGCTGGTGGACGAGCGTCCGGAAGAAGTGACCGAAATGCAGCGCACCGTTCGCGGCGAAGTGGTTTCCTCGACCTTCGACGAGCCGGCCGCGCGCCACGTGCAGGTCGCCGAGATGGTGATCGAGCGCGCCAAGCGCCTGGTCGAGCACAAGAAGGACGTGGTGATCCTGCTCGACTCGATCACCCGCCTGGCGCGCGCCTACAACAACGTCGTGCCCAGCTCCGGCAAGGTCCTGACCGGCGGCGTCGACGCCAATGCGCTGCACCGTCCGAAGCGATTCTTCGGCGCGGCGCGCAACGTCGAGGAAGGCGGCTCGCTGACCATCATCGCCACCGCGCTGGTCGAGACCGGCTCGAAGATGGACGAGGTGATCTACGAGGAGTTCAAGGGCACCGGCAACAGCGAAGTGCACCTGAACCGCCGCATCGCCGAGAAGCGCGTCTACCCGGCGATCGACATCAACCGCTCCGGCACCCGCCGCGAGGACCTGCTGATCGAGCCGGAACTGCTGCAGAAGATCTGGATCCTGCGCAAGCTGCTGCACCCGATGGACGAGATCGCGGCGATGGAGTTCCTGCTGGACAAGATGAAGAACACCAAGTCCAACGACGAGTTCTTCAGCTCGATGAAGCGGTAACGCGCTTCCCCACAATCCGACGATAGCGAGTTCGGTACCCTGACCGGGTACCGGAGCAAGCCGAGCCCCACAACACAAAAGGGCCGGAGTCACGCACGCGAAAGCGACGCTGACTCCGGCCCTTTTGCTTTTCACCGCCCATTGCAACCTCGAACCCCATGAACAAGCCCCTCATCGTCATCTATGGCGCGATCGTGCTCGATGCCATCGGCATCGGCCTGGTATTCCCCATCCTTCCACGGTTGCTGCAAGACCTCACCCACGCCACCGACGTCGCGCCGTACATCGGCGCATTGACCGCACTGTACGCGGCGATGCAGTTCGTGTTCGCGCCGCTGCTTGGCGCACTCAGCGATCGCCTCGGCCGCCGCCCGGTCCTGCTGGTCTCGCTCGCCGGCGCCGCGGTCAACTACCTGTTCCTGGCCTTCGCGCCGAAGCTGTGGATGCTGCTCGTCGGTCGCGCCATCGCCGGCCTGACCAGCGCCAACATTTCGGTCGCGCAGGCCTATCTCACCGACATCACGCCCGAAGGCGAGCGCGCGCGGCGCTTTGGCCTGTTCAACGCGATGTTCGGGGCCGGCTTCGTCGTCGGTCCGATCCTCGGCGGCCTGCTCGGCGACCACTGGCTGCGCCTGCCTTTCGTCATCGCGGCGGCGCTCAACGCTTGCAACCTGCTGCTGGCGCTGCGTGCGCTGCCGGAATCGCGCACGCCGAACCCCGGACCGTTCGACCTTGCCGCGCTGAATCCGTTGCGGCCGCTCGGCTGGGTACTGTCGATGAAGTCGTTGCTGCCCATCCTTGCGATATTCCTCCTGCTGAGCGCCTCCGGCGAGGCCTATGGCACCTGCTGGGCGTTGTGGGGCAACGACGCCTATCACTGGAACGGACTGTGGATCGGCCTTTCGCTCGGAACCTTCGGCATTTGCCAGGCGTTGGCGCAGGCCTTTCTGCCCGCCCCGGCGGTGCGGTTGTTCGGCGAACGCGCCGCCATCCTGATCGGCCTCGCCGGCGCGGGCGTCGCACTGGTGGTCATGGCGTTCGCTCGCCAAGGCTGGATGGTCTTTGCGATCATGCCGGTGTTCGTGCTGGGCGGCATCGGCGTACCGACGCTGCAATCGCTGGCGACACGGCAGGTCGACGAGGCCCGGCAAGGCCAGTTCCAGGGCGTGCTGGCCTCCACGACCAGCCTTGCGTCCGTGATCGCGCCGCTGGCGTTCTCGTCCCTGTATTTCGTCCTCCGCCCGCAATGGCCCGGCGCGATCTGGCTGACGGTCCTCGTGCTCTATGCTCTCGCAGTGCCGCTGGTGCTCGGCCTGAAGCTGCACAAGCCGGAACGCTGAAGCGCGAAGGCGCCCCACCGGCAGAAAAGCGCACTGCACCGCCATGTGCGGTCGAGTCTAGGCCAGCCTCAGCGCATCCGCGTAGGGCGGCGTGTCCGGATAGTCGTCCTCGCGCAGGCGCGCCTGCAGCGCGCGCCACCACTGCGGATCGAACAGCTCGCCGTGGGCCTGGCGGACCGCTTCCAGCATCGGCGCCGGCAGCCCCATGAACAGCGGGAACCGCTCCGGGAACACGTCGCGCGGGCCGACGTGGAACCAGGGCTCGGCGGCCATCTGCTCCTCGTAGTTGCGCGGCTGCGGCCAGTCGCGGAAGTTGCACTCGGTGATCAGGCACAGCTCGTCGTAGTCGTAGAACACCGCGCGCGCGTGCCGGGTGATGCCGAAGTTCTTCAGCAGCATGTCGCCGGGGAAGATGTTGTTGCGCGCCATGTCCTTGATCGCCTGAGCGTAGTCCAGCGCCGCCAGCCTGGCGGTCTCCGGCACCTGCTCGCGCAGGTACAGGTTCAGCGGGCGCAGGCGCCGCTGCACGTAGCAGAGCTCGAAGATCAGATCCTCGCCGTCCTCGCTGATCCCGCGCGCGCAGGTGGCGGACAGTTCCTGCAGCAGCTCCGGCGAGAACCGCGACCGCGGGAAGCGCAGCGAGCGGTACGGCTGGGCGTCGAGCAGCCGGCCGATGCGATCGAGCTGGAACACCAGCTCGTACTTCTCCTCGACCTGCTGGCGGCTCATCTGCTTGGGAAAGGCGAAGCGATCGCGGATCACCTTGAACACCAGCGGATAGCTGGGCAGGGTGAACACCGCCATCACCATGCCGGCGGTGCCGTCGGCGTGCACCAGCTGTTCGCCGGCGTGGCTGCCGAAATGGCGGAAGAAGGTCCGGTAGCGCTCGGTCTTGCCCTGCTTGGCGCGGCCGAGCATGGTGTAGAGCTCGTCGATCGGCTTGTGGGTGAGCAGGCTGCGCAGGAACACCACCGCGTCGCCGACCGTGGCCAGGTCGGCCTGGAAATAGCTGCGCGAGTTGCTGAACAGCTGCGCGACGTCGCTGCGCCGGGTCAGCACCGCCTCGGCGCGCAGCCCGGATTCGTCGTTCACCAGTGCGATCACGCACGGCGAGAAGCGGTGCTCGCCGAACACGCGGCCGACCAGGTAGGCGCGGCGTTCGCGATAGAACACCGTCTCCAGCAGCTCCACGCTGCGCACCGGATGGTCGCCCCAGTGCGCCAGGTCGTCCTGCAGGCGCACCGCGATCGCCGCCGCGCAGCGGGTGCGATGGGCGTACGGCACGGCGAACGGGTAGTCGGCCAGCGCCCGCATCAGCATCTCGGCCAGGCGCCCGGGCGATACCGCATAGGTGTGCCGCGCCACCGGGTGGGTGATCGCGTCGGTCGGCTCGATGTCGAGGGCGACGAACTCGATCCGCGCGTCCACGCCCTGGGTGCGGAAGAAGCGCCGGGTAAGCGTGTTGTAGAAGGTCTTGTAGAGCTCCTGGTCGATCAGCCCCTGCAGCAGCTCCTGGTAGTGCTCGCGTGCCCGCGCCCACAGGCTGCGGTCGTGTGCCTGTCCCATCAGCACCGCGCGCAGGCGCAGCATGCACTCGCCGATGCACTGGTCGTACAGCGCGATGCGCTCGACCGCGTCCTCGCGCGCGCCGTTCCAGTCGCGCTGCTCGAAGCGGCGCTTGGCGCGCGCGGTGATCTGCGCGAAGCGCGCGTGGTAGTCCTCGAAGGCTTCGTGGATCGCGCGGCCTATCGCGGCGGCGCGGCGCTCGGACTGCGGCGGGGTGAGAACGCTCGACATGGCCGCAGTGTACTCAGCGCCGGCGCGCACGCGGCGTGGCGGCGACCTCGCCCTGCTGCATCCGCCGCATGTGCTGCTCGTGCTCGACCGCCTGCGCCATCAGCCACTGCCGGAACGCGACGAAGCCACGATGCGACTGCGAACGTGCCGGATACACCAGGTAGTGCGACCACGACGTCTTCAGGCGCCGCGTCGACAACGGCACCAGCTGCCCGGCGTCGATCAGCAGGCGGGCGCGGGTGACCCGGCCGAGCGCCACGCCGACCCCGTCCAGCGCGGCCCGGTGATGCGACTCGGAGTCGTCGAACACCGCCACGTAGCGCCGCGGCGGCGCGCCGCCCTCCAGCGCGAACCAGCGCTCCCACTCGCCGTCGGGGTCGCCGAGCAGCGGCCACTCCGCCAGCGGCCCGCGCTTGCGCA
>DNXT01000421.1:0-528 GCA_003505795.1 Lysobacteraceae bacterium
TAGTGGTCCCCTGTATTGGATGGGCCGGCACCTATCCCGGCTCATCCAGTATCCGGCGGGCGCTTGCCCGGCCGATGCCGGCGTGTGTCAACGCGGACACGTGCCGCCGCCGTCACCCCGGCTGCACCCGGATCGCCAGCAGTTCGCCGCCTCCGTCGATCGCATGGCGCCGGCGCGGGCCCGCCGCCAGCCACGCGGTATCGCCGGCTGCCATCGGTGCCAGCCCGCTGGCCTGGTCGAAGCGCGCGCTTCCGGAAATCAGATGGATGGCCCAGGCCACGTCCGGCTCGGTGAAGAACAGCATCGTCCCGACCAGCGGCCGGTGCAGCAGTTCGGTGCGCAACGCGCCGCGGCGCCACATCACGTTGAAATCGTGGGTGGCGCCGTCCAGCAGTTCGCCGTCCACCGCGTCCTCGCCGGCGAAGCGCAGGCGCTGGTGCGGCGGCAGCAGGGTCTCGCAACGGCCATCGCCGAAGCGCAGCCGCACGCCGTTGCCGCGCAGCAGTACCAGTTCGCGGTCGATGCCCG
>DNXT01000421.1:754-1080 GCA_003505795.1 Lysobacteraceae bacterium
GAACGGGGAAAAGGGCGCGTCCTGTTCGATCTCCGCGATCGACAGCCGCAGCATCCAGTCCGCGTCCGGCAGCTTCAGGATCTCGCGGGTCCAGCCGCGGTCGTTGCGCCAGCGCTCGCGGCGATAGCCGGAGGAGGCAAGGACCTGGGAAGGCAGATGGGGCAGGCGCATCGCACGATTCTGCCCGAGTCGGCCGCGCCGGCGCCAACCCGGGGACGCCGCGCCGGCGAACGCGCAGAACTGGCCCTGTTCTCGACTGGATATGGGCGATTCGCCCGGAAGGGTCTTGTCGCCGGTGCAGCGGGGTTTGTGGGAGGGACTTCAGT
>DNXT01000421.1:1289-1655 GCA_003505795.1 Lysobacteraceae bacterium
GGGACTTCAGTCCGCGCCGCATCGGAATCGGTCGGACCGTATGTCTGGCATCGCCGCAGTGCGGGGCGATGCACAAAGGCTGACCGATTCCACCACGACGCGGTCGTCACCGAATGCGAAGCAAAAAAATCGCCCGGCTGCACGTCACTGTGCAACACCGGGCGATGTCCACGTCCTTGTCGGCTTCCAGCCTTCCCCTAGACTTCCTGCCTAGATAGGTAGCGGCCACGCATCCTGCGTCGGACCGTGTTGCTTGTGTCCATTCCCCTCAACGCCTTTCCACCGGCTTCACGGCCGCCGCCTTGGCAGCCTTCTGGGCGGGTGCCGTACCAGCCCCCACTTCGATCAGGTCGCGGTTCCTTTCGA
>DNXT01000421.1:1816-3782 GCA_003505795.1 Lysobacteraceae bacterium
TCAGGTCGCGGTTCCTTTCGACCGTCTTGAGTCCGATTCCCTTGACCAGCGCCAGTTCCTCGGCGCTTTTGAAGGGACCGTTCGCCTGACGATGCTCGACGATTGCCTCGGCCTTCGATGGCCCGACATTCACCAGCACCCTGTCCAGCTCCGCGGCGGACGCGGTGTTGATGTTGACCTTCTCGAGCGCATGGGCATTCGTGGACAACAGCAACGCCAGAACCAGGGACTTCAGGATTACGGCAAAAGACTTCATGGCAACGCTCCTTGTGGCTTGGGATGGGTCCTTGCCGGCATTCCTGCCGGCGAGGGAAGTGTCCCGCGCCACATGCAGACAAGCCTATCGTCGACGCCCCGGTCACACAGCCGGTAAACCGCGCTAAGCCATGTAGGGAAATTCCTACCCCGGCCGCCGGCGTAGAATGGACGCCTAGCCAAAGCACTCCGGAGTACCCGATGGACAGCACCAGGATCGACCAATTCATCAGTGAGAAGTGGGACAGCGACATCGTTCCGCAACTGGTCGATTACATCCGCATCCCCAACAAGTCGCCGATGTTCGACGCCGACTGGGTCGCCAACGGCTACATGGAGCAGGCCGTGGTGCTGATGGAGAACTGGGCCAGGGCCCAGGACATCCCCGGCATGGAGGTGGAAGTGGTGCGCCTGGACGGCCGTACCCCGTTGATCTTCCTGGAGATCTCCGCTTCCGGCCCGGATACCGGCGAGGACACCGTGCTGCTGTACGGGCACCTGGACAAGCAGCCGGAGATGACCGGCTGGGACGACGACCTGGGGCCGTGGCAGCCGGTGCTGCGCGGCGACAAGCTGTACGGCCGCGGCGGCGCCGACGACGGCTACGCGATCTTCGGCTCGCTGGCCGCGGTGCTCGCCCTGCGCGAACAAGGCCTGCCGCATGCGCGCTGCGTGGTCCTGATCGAGGCCTGCGAGGAATCCGGTTCCTACGACCTGCCGGCCTACGTCGACCACCTGGCCGAGCGCATCGGCAAGCCGTCGCTGGTGGTGTGCCTGGACTCGGGTTGCGCCAACTACGACCAGCTGTGGTGCACCACCTCGCTGCGCGGCCTGACCGGCGGCAACTTCACGGTGAAGGTGCTCGAGGAAGGCGTGCATTCCGGCGACGCCTCCGGCGTGGTGCCGTCCAGCTTCCGCCTGCTGCGCCAGCTGCTGTCGCGGATCGAGGACGAGAATACCGGCCGCATCCTGCTGGAAGGGCTGCATGTGGAGGTCCCGGCCGAGCGCCTGGCGCAGGCCGAGCGCGCCGCCGAGGTGGTCGATACCGCGATCTTCGACAAGTTCCCGCTGGTGGCCGGCCTGCAGCCGATGAACGCGGACCTGACCGAGCTGGTGCTCAACCGCACCTGGCGCCCGGCGCTGTCGGTCACCGGCATCGGCGGCATGCCGCCGCTGGAATCGGCCGGCAACGTGCTGCGCCCGCAGACCTCGGTCAAGCTGTCGCTGCGGCTGCCGCCGACCGCCGACGGCAAGCGCTGCGGCGAACTGCTGAAGGAAGCGCTGCTGCGCGACCCGCCCAACGGCGCGCATGTCTCGCTGGAACTGGAAAAGGCCTCCTCCGGCTGGAACGCGCCGGCGCTGGCGCCATGGCTGGAAAAAGCCATCGACGACGCCAGCCAGGCGTTCTTCGGCAAGCCGGCGATGTACATGGGCGAAGGCGGCTCGATTCCGTTCATGGGCATGCTCGGCGAGAAGTTCCCCGGCGCGCAGTTCATGATCACCGGCGTGCTCGGCCCGCACTCGAACGCGCACGGCCCCAACGAGTTCCTGCACATCCCGATGGGCAAGCGGGTGACCGCCTGCGTGGCGAAGGTGATCTCCGAGCACTACGCGGCGTGCCTGCGCGGCGAGACCAGCGGGTCGCCGGTGGCCGCGGACAGCGGCACCCGCCACGGCGGCCACGGCTGCTGCTGATTCGGGATTCGGGATT
>DNXT01000420.1:0-147 GCA_003505795.1 Lysobacteraceae bacterium
CTGCTGGCCGGGGTCCTGATCCTGGGTAGCGTCGCCTTCAGCCAGCGTGCGCGTTGAGCGGCGTGTCTTCACGGCTCGCCGGCTGAAGCAGCCCGGGTCAACCCTTCCCCCGCTTGCGGGGGAAGGTGCCCGAAGGGCGGATGGGGG
>DNXT01000420.1:394-2230 GCA_003505795.1 Lysobacteraceae bacterium
CCCGAAGGGCGGATGGGGGGACGCTCCGCAGCGTGCCACCGGGGCCTGATCTTTTACCTGACGGGCGCGTGGCCATGCGTTCGTCATGGCAGTAGTTGCGATTTCTCCGAGGCATCCCTCATCCGGCGCTTCGCGCCACCTTCTCCCATGCACGGGAGAAGGAACCCCGTGTGGTGCTGGCTTCGCGAAGGCCTGCCCGGCAGGCGATCAGCTCAGGCCTGCGGCGGCGTCCGCACCGGCAGCGGCACGTTGCACAGGTCGATGTGCCCGGCCGGGCGCTTGTAGAAATCGTCGCGGCGGTTGCGGCGCGCCTCGACCACGTCGCGGAAGCTCCGGCTGTCGGTGCGCAGCAGCTGCAGCGGCGTGCGCTCGGCGGCCGGCAGCTCGCTGGCCAGCCTGATCGAACGGATCGGCGTGCGTTGCGCGGCCTGTTCGTAGAATCCCATCGGATCGGGGCCGCGCGGGATCACGCTGAGCAGCTCCATGCCCTTGACCACGCGCCCGACCACGGTGATGTTGCGGTCCAGCTGGCGTGGCGATTGCCCGGTCACCACGTACAGCTCGGCGCCGATGCTGCTGTCCTCGTCGTTGTTGCGGCCGGCGCCGAGGGTGCCGTAGCAGTGCGCCAGCCAGGTCTTGCCGGCGGCGGGATCGCGCGCGGCCGGGAAGCCGTCGACGAAGCCCACCTGCGCGGCCCAGCCGTCGCGGTCGGGCAGCGCATCGAACGAGAGCCCGGCCGAAGCGCGCTCGAATTCGGCCGGCAGGTGGGTGCGCGCGGTCCCCAGCGACTTGGCCCTGGCCGGCTCCTCGCCGTCGGGATCGCCGAACTGGACCACGAAGTTGTCCTGCGAGCGGTAGATGCTCAGCCCGTCCCAGAAACGCTCGCGCGCCAGGGTGCGGATGTTGCCCACGTGCTGCGGGGCGAACGCCGGTGCCAGCTCGACGATGACGCGGCCGCCGTCCAGCTCCAGGTACAGGGTGTTGGCCGGATCGAGCGTGCGCCAGTCCGCCGCCGGTGACGCGTCCAGGATCTGCTGCGGGCTGCGGTAGGGCGTGGCGGCGGACGCACTGCCGGCGATACCGAGCGCGACGAGGCAGGCGAGAGCGAGGGAGCGTGTGGACATGGGCGGCTTCGCAGGAGGGTCCGGCCGATTCTGGCCGAGCCGTGCCGCCGGCGCCAGCCGCGCGGCCGCGCGGTCAGCGCCGCGGCTTGCGCTTGACGTACAGCTGCTTGCGCACGCGGGCGACCACCTCGCCGCCGGCGTCGACCACCTCGTTCTCGAACCAGCGCAGGCATTTCTCGCCGCCGGCGGTGGCCTGGCGGATTTCCTCCAGCACCGCCTCGTCGAGGTCGAACCGCGCCACCACCGTGCCGCGCCCGGGCTTGACGAACTCGATGCTGCCGGCCTTGTCCCAGACGTAGTAGTCGCGGCCGAGGTTGTGCATGGCCAGCAGCATCCAGAACGGGTCGGTCATCGAGAACAGGCTGCCGCCGAAGTGGGTGCCGACGTAGTTGCGGTTCCACGGGCGCATGCGCAGCTCCACCCGCGCGTGCCGGTAGTCGGCGCTGATCGCGGCGACGTGGATGCCGGTGAACAGGTACGGCGGCCACAGGTTGAGGCCGAGGCGGAACGTGGAGGCTTTCATCGTGGGGCGAGCGGCGGCGGAAGCGGGCGGCCAGCCTAGCATACGCATGAGTATGGATTGGCTTCCGGGGCGGCGGCGCGATGGATGGCGGCGGAGAGCGTCAGGACTGAAGCCCCTCCCACGGGAGCACACCCATACCCCTGCGTTTTCATCAGCGGCCGGTTTTCTGTGGGAGGGGCTTCAGTCCCG
>DNXT01000420.1:2442-2684 GCA_003505795.1 Lysobacteraceae bacterium
AGGGGCTTCAGTCCCGACGGAGCCTTGCCGGGAACGCCCGTCGGGACTGTGGAGTTCCTCCCGCAAACGCGGGTGGCTCAGAACAGCAGCGAGGCCATCCGGCGCCGGTAGCGGCCGACCAGGTCCTCGTCCTCGACCACGCGGAAGGCGTCGATCAGCGCCTTCCGCGGCAGCCCGTCCTCGAACGCACGGTCGATCCGCAGCATCTCGATGAACTGCTCCAGCGCGGCCTCGTCCTGGCC
>DNXT01000054.1:0-2663 GCA_003505795.1 Lysobacteraceae bacterium
CGCCGCGGCGCTGGCCGGCGGCCGCGGCGTCGTCCACCGGCTGCTGATGTGTCCGCCGAGCCATTTCGCGGTGGACTACGTCATCAACCCCTGGATGCAGGGCCACCTGCACGACGTCGACCAGGCGCGCGCGCAGGCGCAGTGGCACGCGTTGCGGACCGCGCTGGCCGGCGCCGGCGCGGCGATCGAGCAGATCCCGCCGGGCAGGCGGCTGCCCGACATGCCGTTCGCGGCCAACGCCGGGCTGGTGTTCGGCAACAGCTTCGTGCCGAGCCGCTTCCGCCATGCCGAGCGCAGCGGCGAGGAGCCGTTGTTCATCGACTGGTTCCGCCGCGCCGGCTTCCGCATCCGCCCGCTGCCGCAGCGCATCGCGTTCGAGGGTGCCGGCGACGCCCTGCTCGATCGCGGCGCGGCGCGCCTGTGGATGGGCCACGGCCACCGCAGCGATCCGGCCGCGGCCGCCGAACTGGAGCGGATGCTCGGCATCGAGGTGGTGCCGCTGCGCCTGACCGACCCGCGCTTCTACCACCTGGACACCTGCTTCTGCCCGCTGCGCGGCGGACGCCTGCTGTATTTCCCGGAGGCCTTCGATGCGCCGTCGCGGCGCCTGATCGAGGCCGCCGTGCCCGCGCACCTGCGGATCGCCGCCTGCGCCGCGGACGCGCTGGACTTCGCCTGCAACGCGGTCGACCTGGACCAACGGCTGCTGCTGCACCGCGCCAGCCCGGCGCTGCGGCAGGCGCTGTCCGGGTTCGGCTACCAGGTGCTGGAGGTGGCGCTGGACGAATTCCTCAAGGCCGGCGGCTCGGCCAAGTGCCTGACCCTGCGCCTGGACGAATGAGCCGCTGCGCACGCCCGCGCCCGTTGCCGCCGCGCTCACATCGACCGGGCCCATAGTACGCTCCTCCCGTACATGATTGGAGCAGCGACATGTCCCCGACCCAGCGCAGCAACCGCCCGGACAGCCTGATCGGCGACGCGGTGATCCGCGCCCTCGCCGAGCTCGACGGCGAGGTGGTGGCAAGCGTCCACGACGGCGTGGTGAGCCTGAGCGGCGATGTCGCCGACAAGCGTGCCAAGGCGGCGGCCGAGGCCGCAGTGGCGGCGATCGAAGGCGTGCTGCAGGTCCGCAACCTGATCAACGTCGACGACGGCTCGGCTTCGTTCGGCAAGCCCGGCGCGGCCGTGCGCGGCGCCGATCACCAGGGCGGACCGGATTCCACCGCCGAGCGCGACCTCGAGGAAGACGGCTGATCCATGCGATGGCCGGCGCCGGGCGTTGACGCCGCCCGGCCTGCGGCCGGCAGAATCCACGCATGGCTCCTCCCCACCGCGACATCCCCGGCAAGCCCAGCCTGCGCGAACGCGTCGATGCGATGCGCAACATCCCGCCGTTCCTGCGCGAGATCTGGCGGACCAGCCGGGTCCTGACCCTGAGCAGCCTCGGCCTGCGCCTGCTGCGCGCGCTGATGCCGGTCGCCACGCTGTACATCGGCAAGCTGATCATCGACGAGGCGATCGGCCTGGCCGGCTCCGGCCAGGCCCTGCACACGCTGGGCCAGGCCCTGGCCGGCGGGCAGCTGAACCGGCTGCTCGAGCTGCTGGCGCTGGAACTGGCGCTGGCGATCGGCTCGGACCTGCTCGGGCGGCTGGTCAGCTACGCCGACACGCTGCTGTCGGAACTGTTCAACAACGCCACCAGCGTGAAGCTGATGGAACACGCCGCGCAGCTGGACCTGGAGGATTTCGAAGACCCCGACCTGCAGGACCGGCTGG
The DNA here is from genome assembly GCA_003505795.1 of Lysobacteraceae bacterium. Classification (GTDB taxonomy): domain Bacteria; phylum Pseudomonadota; class Gammaproteobacteria; order Xanthomonadales; family Xanthomonadaceae; genus UBA8801. The sequence goes on from DNXT01000054.1 coordinate 1,777, forward strand.
ACCGGGCGCGGCGCCAGAGCATGGGCCGGATGAACCTGATGAGCCAGCTGTTCGGCCAGGTCCAGGACAGCATCACCGTGGCCAGTTTCGCCATCGGCCTGCTGGTCTACGCGCCGTGGCTGATCGCGCTGCTGGCGGTGGCGCTGGTGCCGGCGTTCGTCGGCGAGTCGCACTTCAACGCACTGGGCTATTCGCTCAACTACCAGTGGACCCCGGAGCGCCGCCAGCTCGACTACCTGCGCCAGGTCGGCGCCAGCGTCGAGACCGCCAAGGAGGTGAAGATCTTCAACCTCCACCAGTTCCTGGTCGAACGCTACCGCACGCTGGCCGGGCGCCTGTTCCAGGCCAACCGCGCGCTGGCGCGCCGGCGCGCGTTCTGGGGCGCGGTGCTGGCCGCGCTGGGCACGCTCGGCTACTACGTCGCCTACGGCTACATCGCCTGGCGCACCATCCGCGGCGACTTCAGCATCGGCGACCTGACCTTCCTGGCCGGCAGCTTCCTGCGCCTGCGCCAGCTGCTGGAAGGCCTGCTGATCGGCTTCTCGCAGGTCGCCGGGCAAGCGCTGTACCTGGACGACCTGTTCTCGTTCTTCCGGATCGTCCCGGAGATCCACTCGCGGGAAAACGCCGCGCCGGTGCCGCAGCCGATCGCGCGCGGCTTCGTGTTCGAGAACGTCGGCTTCCGCTATCCCGATGCCGAGCGCTGGGCGGTGCGGCACTTGGACTTCGAGCTGCGCGCCGGCGAGGTGCTGGCCCTGGTCGGCGAGAACGGCGCCGGCAAGACCACCCTGGTCAAGCTGCTGGCGCGCCTGTACGACCCGGACGAGGGCCGCATCCTGCTCGACGGGCGCGACCTGCGCGACTACGACCTGGACGACCTGCGCGCC
>DNXT01000054.1:2818-3471 GCA_003505795.1 Lysobacteraceae bacterium
GACCTGGACGACCTGCGCGCCAACATGGGGGTGATCTTCCAGGACTTCGTGCGCTACCACCTGTCGGCCGGCGAGAACATCGGGGTCGGCCGCATCGCCTCGATGCACGACCAGCCGCGGATCGAGGCGGCGGCGCGGCGCGCGCTGGCCGACGAGGTGATCGAGGGCCTGCCGCACGGCTACGCGCAGCTGATCGGCCGGCGCTTCAAGACCGGCGTGGATCTGTCCGGCGGCCAGTGGCAGAAGATCGCCATCGCCCGCGCCTACCTGCGCGACGCGCAGGTGATGATCCTCGACGAACCCACCGCCGCGCTGGACGCGCGCGCCGAGTTCGAGGTGTTCCAGCGGTTCAAGGAGCTGTCCGAGCAGCGCACCGCGGTGCTGATCTCGCACCGCTTCTCCAGCGTGCGCATGGCCGACCGCATCCTGGTGCTGGCCGACGGCCGGATCGAGGCCAGCGGCACCCACGCGCAGCTGATGGCGCAGCGCGGCCGCTACGCGGAGTTGTTCGAACTGCAGGCCGCTGGCTATCGTTGACGCTTCGACGACGACCGAGGTCCCCGCAATGCCCCAGGCCGCCACCGCGCTTCGCCGCCTCCCCCGCTCGACCGCCCTGCTCGCCAGCCTGCTGCTGGCGGCCTGCGGCAGCGACG
>DNXT01000051.1 GCA_003505795.1 Lysobacteraceae bacterium
GCGCAGCGCGTCGACCAGGGCGCGGTTGTCGGCGCCGTGGCAGGTCGCCTGCACGATCACGTTGCGCTCGAAGCCGAGGAAGTCGCGCAGCGCGAACAGCCGCTCCTTGCCGGCGTCGCACGGCGTGTACTTGCGCTCGGGCGCGTACGCGAACACCTCGCCCGGGCCGAACACGTGGCAGTGCGCGTCGACCGCGCCCGGCGGCGGCACGAAGCGCGGCCTGCTCGGGTCCGGGTGGAAGTCCAGCCAGTCGGCGTCCTTCTGGAACGTATTCTCTGGAAGCCGGGCCATCACAGTCCCCTCGCCTTCAGCTGCGCGTCCAGGCGCGGATAGACGCGCCGGGCGTTGCCCTCGAACACCTGGCGCTTGGCCGCCTCGGAGATCGCCAGCGCGTCGATGTAGCGCTTGGTGTCGTCGAAATGGTGGCCGGTCTGCGGGTCGATGCCGCGCACCGCGCCGACCATCTCCGAGCCGAACAGGATGTTGTCGATGTCGATCACCTCGAACAGCAGGTCGATGCCGGGCTGATGATAGACGCAGGTGTCGAAGAACACGTTCTTCATCACGTGCCCGGCCAGCGCCGGCTTGCCGAGCATGTCGGCCAGGCCGCGGAACCGGCCCCAGTGGTAGGGCACCGCACCGCCGCCGTGCGGGATGACGAAGCGCAACTCCGGGAAGTCGCCGAACAGGTCGCCCTGCAGGAACTGCATGAACGCGGTGGTGTCGGCGTTGAGGTAGTGCGCGCCCGTGGCGTGGAAGTTGGGGTTGCAGCTGCCGGACACGTGCACCATCGCCGGCACGTCCAGCTCGACCATCTTCTCGAAGAACGGGTACCAGGCCTTGTCGGTCAGCGGCACGCCGCTCCAGTGGCCGCCGGACGGGTCCGGGTTGAGGTTGCAGCCGACGAAGCCGAGCTCGTTGACGCAGCGTTCGAGTTCGGCGATCGAGTTGGCGATCGGCGCGCCCGGCGACTGCGGCAGCTGGCACACGCCGATGAAGGTCTCCGGATACAGCTGCACCACCCGCGCGATCAGGTCGTTGCAGCGGCGCGTCCACGCCTGGCTGACCGCCTCGTCGCCGACGTGGTGGGCCATGGTGCTGGCGCGCGGCGAGAAGATGGTCATGTCGGCGCCGCGCTCGCGCAGCAGCTTGAGCTGGTTGGACTCGATGCTCTCGCGGATCTGGTCGTCGGACAGGTGCGGGTAGTCCGGCGCCGGCAGCGACGGGTCGTCGAAGTGCGCGACCTGGGCCTTGCGGAACGCGTCGTGCGCGGCCGGCGCGGTGGTGTAGTGACCGTGGCAGTCGATGATCATGGGAAAGGTCCTCGGTGGGGGAGGGGCGTCACCAGCCGAACAGCTGCGCGAAGTGCACGTCCACGCGCAGGCCGACGATCAGCACGTCGTCGATGTCGTGCAATCGGGTCGGGGCGTTGATCGGGTCGGGATTGACGACGTACTGCAGGTTGGGCATCAGCCGGATGCCCGGATGCACCGCCCAGCCGTAGCTGAGTTCGGCGATGATCTCGTCGTTGTGCGGGCTGCCGCTGCCGCCGGCGCGGGCGCGGCGGTCGCGCAGGTAGGCCATCTCCAGCCCGTCGAAGTGGGTGTCGGAGACGAACAACGCCAGCGTGTCCTGGTCGCGGCCGGCGAAGGTGCCGGTCTTGACCGCGCCGAGCGCGGCGAAGTATTTCACCGGCGCCGGGTTGCCGGTGTTGATGAAGTAGCGGCCGAACAGCGCCAGGTTGCGCTTGCCGTCGCCGCGCCACACGGTCTGGTCGCCCATCGCGTACCAGCCGACGCGGTCGCCGTCCTGGGTCGCGAAGCGCTTGCCGGTGAGGCCGGCGGAGTTGCCGTCGACGTCGTAGAACGGGCTGTTGCCGCCGTCGGTGTTGCGGTAGACGCCGAGCCGGTAGGCGCGCGGCAGGCGGTCGTTGGCGAAGCTGGTCTGGTAGCCGATCTCGCCGGCGCTGAGCGTGCCGGTACCGTCGCGCCAGGAGAAGTCCACGCCGTTCTTGCCGGCCCTGTTGAGGTCGTTGTTGTAGTCGAACACGCCCGCCTGCACGTACCAGTGCGACCTGGCGTCGTAGCGCACCAGGCCGGCCCACGACGAGTTTGGATAGGCGGTGATGCCCAGGTCGGTGATCGGCCCGTACGGCGTCAGGCACATCGCGTTGCTCATGAACACGCAGTCGAGCGGCGAGTTGTTGAAGTAGCTGTTCAACGCCGTGCGCCCGGCGATGATGCTCAGGCCGTTGTCGAACTGGTGCTTGATCGTGAACCGGGTCAGCCGGCCGCCGGCGACCGGGCGCCAGGTCTGCTGGGCGCTGATCGAGTTGCCGATCTTCTCGCGCGCCAGGTTGCGGCCGGCGAACCAGGCGCCCTGCACGTCGATCTCGGTGCCGTGCACGCCGAACAGCGTGTCCAGGTCGAACTTGGATTCGGCCATGAACCAGTACGAGCCCTCGGTGCCCTGCTCGACGCCGCCGACCGGATTGGAGGCGACGTTGCCGACGAAGTCGAAGGTCAGGTCGATGCCCTCGGGCACCTTGCCGGTGGACGCGGCCGCGGTGGCCTGCGGCTGCGCCGCCGCCGGCGCGAGCGTGCCGACGGCGAGCCCTCCCAGCAGCAGGCCCAGGATGGAACGGGTGATACGGGACACGAGCGCCTCCTGTCCGGCCCCCTCCGGCCGGAACGATGATGGTGGATGGCGCGCCGGCCGCAGCGGCCGGCGCGCGGACGATCAGGCCTGCTGCACGCCGAGCTGGCGCCGGCGCAGGCCACGGTTGCCGATGGTCTCGGCCAGCAGCTTTTCGTCGAGCTTGCCTTCCCACTTGGCGATGACGATCGTGGCGACCGCGTTGCCGACCAGGTTCACGAAGGTCAGGCCCTCGGCGAGGATGCGGTGGATGCCCAGGATCAGCGCGATGCTGGCCACCGGGATGGTGCCGGTGGTCGACAGCGTCGCCGCCAGCACCACGAACGCCGCGCCGGCCACGCCGGCCGCGCCCTTGGAGGTCAGCAGCAGCACCGCGATCAGGCCGAGCTCGTGCCAGAACGTCAGGTGGGTGTTGGTGGCCTGCGCCAGGAACACCGCCACCGTGGTCAGGTACAGGCAGGTGCCGTCGAGGTTGAACGAGTAGCCGGCCGGGATCACGAAGCCGACCACGCCCTCCTCGCAGCCGACCTTCTTCATCTTCTCGATCAGGCGCGGCAGCACGGTCTCGGTCGAGGTGGTGGCGGCGACCACGACGATCTCGTCGCGGATGTAGCCGAGCAGGCGCCACAGGCTGACCCCGCACCAGCGGCACACCAGGCCGAACACCAGTGCGGTGAACAGGCCGCAGACCACGAAGAATTCCAGGATCAGCTCGCCCAGCGACATCAGCGAGCCGGTGCCGAACTGGCCGACGGTGAACGCGATCGCGCCGAACGCGCCGAGCGGCGCGAAGTACATGACGTAGCCGATGATCTTGAACAGCGCCGACGAGGTGCCCTCGATCACGCGCATCACCGGCGCGGCGCGCTCGCCGATCGCCGCCAGCGCCACGCCGAACAGCACCGACACGAACAGCACCTGCAGCACGTGGGCCTCGGTGAACGCGCTGACCAGCGTGTTCGGGATGATGTTCATCATGTAGGCCACGATGGTCTGGTCGTGCGCGGTGTGCACGTAGCCCTGGATCGCGGCGGTATCGATGGTGCCCGGGTCGATGTTCATGCCCACGCCGGGCTGCCACAGGTCGACCCCGATCAGGCCCACCACCAGCGCCAGGATGGTGATGACCTCGAAGTAGATGATCGATTTCAGCGCCAGCCGGCCGACGCTGCGCATGTCGCTCATGCCGGCGATGCCGTGCACCACGGTGACGAAGATGATCGGGCCGATCATCATCCGGATCAGCTTGATGAAGGCGTCGCCGAGCGGCTTCATCGCGGTGCCGGCGTCCGGCGCCAGCCAGCCCAGCAGCACGCCGATCACGGTGCCGGCCAGCACCTGGAACCAGAGCTGCCCGAAAATGCCGAAGCGGCCGGGCCGCTTCCCTTGAACTGCCATAAAACCCTCCCAGGTCGAGATTGTGGCGACGCCGATGCCGTCAGTCGAACAGGCGCCCGTCGAAAAGCTTTCTTGCCGTGCGCAGCACCGCGGCGCGCTGCACCGCGCCGTCGGCATCGAGGTCGATCACGCAGCCGGTGGCCCCGCTCGGATGCTCCACGTCCAGCTGCAGGTGCGGTCCCGCCGGCAGCTTCGCCAGCGCGTGCGCCGGCGATCCCGGCAGCAGGCAGGCGCTGGCCACGCTGACCGCGCCGAGCACGCCGATCGAGGCGTGGCAGCGGTGCGGGATGAACGAGCGCACGCTGATCGTGCCGCCGTTGCGCGGGGCCGCGACCAGCATCATCTTCGGCACGCTCTTGCCGGCGACGTCGCCGAGGTTCATGCGCGGCCCGGCCTGCAGCCGGATCGCCTCCAGCCGGGCCTTCAGCGCCTGGTCGCCGTCGAGCGTGGCGCGGTCCTCGTAGCCGCCGATGCCCAGGTCGCCGGCGCGCAGCACCACGCACGGCATGCCGTTGTCGATCAGGGTCGCCTCGATGCCGTCGATCACGTCCACCGCGTTGCCGGTCGGCAGCAGCGCGCCGCACGAGGAACCGGCGATGTCGGCGAACGCCAGCGGCACCGGCGCGGCGCTGCCGGGCACCCCGTCGATGCGCGCCTCGCCCTCGTAGCTGACCCGCCCGCCCGGCGTCTGCACCGTGGCGGTGGCGAGCTTGCCGGTGTTGAGCATGAAGATCCGCACCTCGGTCTGGCCGTCGGCAGCGGCCACCAGGCCGCGCTCGATCGCGAACGGACCGACGCCGGCCAGCATGTTGCCGCAGTTCTGCGCGTCGCTGACCAGCGCCTGGTCGACGTAGACCTGCAGGAACAGGTAGTCGACGTCGGCGTCGTCGCGGCTGGAGCGCGCCACCACCGCGGCCTTGGAGGCCAGCGGATCGGCGCCGCCCATGCCGTCGATCTGGCGCGGGTCGGGCGAGCCGTAGGCGCGCAGCAGCAACGCATCGCGCGCGGCGGGGTCGGCCGGCAGCTCGTCGGCCAGGAAGAACCCGCCCTTGGAGGTGCCGCCGCGCATCCACATCGCGCGCACGCCGTCAGACATAGGTCAGGCCCGCGGCGGCCAGGCGCTCGCGCATCGCGTAGATGTCCAGGCCGAGCTCGCCGGCGGCCAGGCGCTCGCGCTTGGCCTGCTCGCGCGCTTCGCGCGCCCGGGCCTCGGCCAGCACGTGCTCGGCATCGGCGCGGGGGACGACGCATACGCCGTCGTCGTCGGCCACCACCACGTCGCCCGGATTGACCAGCGCACCGGCGCAGACCAGCGGCACGTTCACCGATCCCAGCGTCTGCTTGACCGTGCCCTGGGCGCAGATCGCCCGGCTCCACGCCGGGAAGCCCATCGCGGTCAGCTCGCGCACGTCGCGCACGCCGGCGTCGATGACCAGGCCGCGGCAGCCGCGCGCCTGCGCCGAGGTCGCCAGCAGGTCGCCGAAATAGCCGTCGCAGCACTCGCTGGTCGGCGCCACCACCAGCACGTCGCCGGCGCGCAACGCCGTGGTTTCGGCCCAGGGCTGCAGCAGCGGCTCGCCGCGCGGGGTCGCGTTGGCCGCCGACAACGTGCGGTCGAGGTCGCCCGCGCACTCCAGCGCGGTGCGCGAATTGGCCAGCCACTCGAAGCGCGGCAGGGGCAGCTGGCGCTGCTGCAACGACTGGAAGCGCGCGACGAACGCGCTGCCGACGGTGCCGGTGCCGAGCAGTGCCAGGCGCGGCACCTGCGCCTTCGCGGCCGGCCGGGGTTTCAGGACCGCGGCGGCACTGCTCATGCGTCGGCCTGTTTGCGCTTGCCGGCCTGCGCCAGCACCGCCTGCGCACGGGCCAGTCCCGCGGAAAGGTCGGCGACCAGGTCCGCGGCCGACTCGATGCCGATGGACAGGCGCAGCAGGCCGTCGGAAATGCCGGCCTTGGCGCGCGCCTCCGCAGTCATCGCCGCGTGGGTCATGCTGGCCGGATGCGCCACCAGGCTTTCCACGCCGCCCAGCGATTCGGCCAGGGTGAAATAGCGCAGGCCGTCGACGAAGGCGCGCACCGCGTCCTCGCCACCGTCCAGCTCGAAGCTGATCATCGCGCCGAAGCCCTTCTGCTGGCGCGCCGCCAGCGCGTGGCCCGGGTGCGAGGCCAGGCCCGGGAAATACACCTTGGCGACGGCGTCGTGGCCGTCCAGCAGCGCGGCCACGGCGTCGGCGTTTTCCTGGTGCACGCGCAGGCGCGCATCCAGCGTGCGCAGGCCGCGCAGGGTCAGGAACGCATCGAACGGCGACCCGGTCAGGCCCAGCGCGTTGGCCCACCACACCAGTTGCTGGTGCACCTCGGCATGGCGCGCGATCACCGCGCCGCCGACCACGTCGCTGTGGCCGTTGACGTACTTGGTGGTGGAGTGCAGCACCAGGTCCGCGCCGAACTCGATCGGCCGCTGCAGCGCCGGCGACAGGAAGGTGTTGTCGACCACCGCCAGCGCGCCGGCCCGGTGCGCGGCCTCGATCACCAGGCGCAAGTCGGTGATGCGCAGCAGCGGGTTGGACGGGGTCTCGATCAGCACCAGCTTCGGCGACTGCGCCAGCGCCTCGCCCAGCGACAGCGGATCGGTCAGGTCGGCGGTGATCAGCTCGAAGTGGCCCTTGCGCGCCAGCGCATCGAACAGGCGCCAGCTGCCGCCGTAGGCATCGTGCGGCACCACCAGCTTGTCGCCCGGCTGCAGCAGCGCGTTGAGCACCAGGTTGATCGCGCCCATCCCGGTGGAGGTGATCACGCCGCCGGCGCCGCCTTCGAGCTCGGCCAGGGCTTCGCCCAGCAGGTCGCGGGTCGGGTTGCCGCTGCGGGTGTAGTCGTACTGGCGCTTGTTGCCGAAGCCGTCGAAGGAGAAGTTCGACGACAGCACGATCGGCGGGGTCACCGCGCCGTAGGCGCTGTCGCGGTCGATGCCGGCGCGCACGGCGGCGGTGGCGGCGCTACAGGGAAGGTCGGCGGGGTCACGGAAGCTCATGCGGTTTCTCCGGAAGTGCGGAAGGCGGTGGCGAGGATCGCGTCGATGCGATCGGTTTCCTTGAGGAAGGCGTCGTGGCCGTAGGGCGAGCGCAGCACGCGCAGGCTGCCGCGCGGGCCCAGTCCCTCGACCAGCGTGACCAGGTCCGACAGCGGCACCAGGCGATCGCCCTCGACCGCCACCACCACGCTGGGCACGCCGACCGCGGCCGGATCGACCCGGTGCAGGTCGATCGACTCGGACAGGCGCAGGTAGGCGTTGACCTGGGTGCGGGCGACGTACTGCGCGCCGGCGGCGTCCAGGTAGTCCTCGGCGGCGACGCGGACGCGGCCGTTCACCACCTCCGGGGCGGCATCGAAGCGCTCGCCGAATTCCTCGGGCGTGCGGTAGCTGAGCATCGCAAACTGGCGCGCCAGCGACAGGCCATGGCTCTCCGCGCACTGCAGCTGGCCCAGCGCGACCGCGCGCCGCTGCAGCGCGCGCCAGGCCGCGGCATAGGGATGGGCGCGGTGCGCGCCGCTGACCGCGATCAGCTTCTGCAGCCGCGCCGGATGCCGTATCGCCAGCTGCAGGCCGACCAGCGCGCCGTACGAATAGCCGACGAATCCCTGCAGTTGCGCGATCCCGAGCGCGTCGAGCAGCGCGGCGACCGCGTCGGCCTGGTCGGCGGTGTCGATCGGCGCGTCGAGGCTGCCGTCGGCGCCGACGAAATCGAACGCCAGGATCCGCCGCGTCGCCGGGTCCAGCGTGCGGCCCGCGCCGACCAGGCCTTCGGCCCAGCCCTTCTCCGGAAACAGCGCGCCGGCCGCGACGTGGCGGTGGGCGGAGATGCCGCCGGCCACGAACACCACCGGCGCGTCGGCGGCGCCGACCAGCTCGTAGCGCAGGGTCAGCGTGCGCAGCCCGGCATGGCGCATCGGCAGCGCCGCCACCACCTCGCCGCGCACGGCGATGCGGCCTTC
>DNXT01000202.1:0-4185 GCA_003505795.1 Lysobacteraceae bacterium
TTCACACTCTTTCCCTACACGACGCTCTTCCGATCTCGCAGCGGTCGACCTCGGTGCAGTTGACGGCGGTGTCGCGCGCGGCCGCGGCGATCGCCGCGGCCTGGCCGCGCTGCGCGTTGGACAGGCCAGCGCATCCGCTGCCGAGCAACATCGTTGCCAGCACCAGCAACCGCATCCATGGACTCACGGCCGGGGCGCCTCCGCCACTCGCGCATGCAGCACGAAGGTCACCCTGTCGCCGAGGGCCACCTGCCAGTTGTCCATCCCATAGCGTCCACGCAGGACCGTACCGCGGCTGATCACGTCGCAATCATAGCCTGCCCGCGGGCATTCGGCCGGCATCACCCGCAGCGTCTCGACGTGGGTGATGCCGCGGATGGTCAGGTTGCCGACGAGGTCCCCGCCCCGTTCGACGATCTCCGGCGCATACGGCAGCGAGTTGAACTCGACCACCGGATAGCGCGCCACGTCGAAGAAGTCCTCGCCGCGCATCCACGCGGTGTAGCGCGGCTTGCCGGGGATCTCGACCTGGCTGGTGAACATCCGCAGCCGCACCTGGTGGCGGCCGTCGGGCAGCTTCACGATCTCGCCCTCGAAACGCGGGAACAGGCCTTCGATCTTCTGCCCGAAGCGGGTGCGGATCTCGAAACCGAAGCGCGACTGCACGGTATCCAGCGCCAGCTGCTGCTGCGCCGGTGCCGGCGGCGCCCATCCCAGCGCCAGCGCCAGCACGCATACGCCGAGCCGGCGCCGGAACACCGCCGTCAGGGCCACCAGAACGCGGTGAGGCGGGCGATCCCCGGCTCGATCGAGGCCTCCAGCGGCAACGCCAGCAGCGCCACCGAGGCGGTCGGCATGCCCCGGTAGTCGCCGGACTGGCCGCTGTGCATCAGCGCCACCAGCCGCTCCAGGCCGGGGTTGTGCCCGATCAGCAGCAGCCGCTCGGCCTCGCGGTGCTCGTCCACCACCGCCGCCAGGGTGCCCGGCGTCGCCTCGTAGATGCGCTCGTCCAGGCGCTGCTCCAGGTAACCGGTCAGGCCCAGCACCGCCTCCAGGGTCTCGCGCGCGCGCCGCGCCGGCGAGCACAGCACCCGGTCCGGGATCAGCCGCTGCTCGCACAGCCAGCGGCCGGCGGCCTCGGCCTCGGCCAGGCCGTGCGGGGACAGGGGGCGGTCGAAGTCGGCCTGGCCGGTGTCGGCCGGTTCGGCGTGGGCGTGTCGCAGCAGGATCAGTTCGCGCATCGGGGTCGGGTTCCGTGGTTCGCTATGCCCTGGCCAGCCATTTCAGCAACGGCTCCCAGTCCTGCTGGTGCTCGCGCACCTGCGCCGAGCGGTAGTCGAACAGGCTGCGGCCGAGGCCGGCCAGCACCACGTAGGCCTGGGTATCGCGCAACTGCGCCACCAGCGGGTACGGCCAGCCGGCGAACATCTCCAGCGCCTGCTGCGAGGTCTGGGTCCAGGGCTTGCTGCGGTTGAGCACCAGCCCGACCGGCAGCTTGCGCTGGTGCACGCGCGGCACCTTGGCCAGGGTGTTGAGGAAGCCCACCACCGCCTCGATGTCCAGCGCCGAGGCCAGCACCGGCACCACCACCGCGTCGGCGTGCTCCAGGTACGGTTCCAGGTCCTCGGCCATGGCGCCGGCGGGCGCGTCGATGATCACCAGGTCGGTGTCGTCGGGGACCGAGGCCTGCCACTTGCGCCTGCGGGTCGCGTCGACCGGCAGCACCGCGCTGTCCAGCCCGGCGCGGCGTTCGGCCCAGCGCGTCGACGATCCCTGCGGGTCGGCATCTGCCAGCACGGTGCGCCTTCCCTGCAATGCCGACTGTGCCGCCAGGTTGGTGGCGATCGTGGTCTTGCCCACGCCGCCCTTGGAACCCGCCACCAGGAACGTCTTCATGCAAACCCTCGCTGCCGAAAGTCAGGGGGCCAGCCTACACCGCGTGACGGTGAGGAGATAGTCGAGGTCGATGACAGCGGCCGCGGCGCTGCCGGCGGCGGCCGGCTCTTGCTATCGTTGCGCCCCCGACGGCAACGGACCGCCCATGAGCGAACTGCAGAACCTGACCGCGCTGATCCGCGCCAACACCCCGCTGATCGTGATCGAGACCCAGGACGAGGCCCGCATCGTCGACCTGTTCAGGCAGGCACTGATGCACGTCTGGCGCGCCCTGTACCGCTGGACGATCACCGAGGGCCTGCGCCGGATCGACCTGGACCGCGAGGACGCGGCGGTCGGCCCGCCCGACGCCAGCGCGCTGCTGCAGATGATCCAGCAGGCCGACCAGCGCGGCATCTACCTGATGCTGGACGTGCACCCGTACCTGGGCTACGCCAGCCACCAGCGGCTGCTGCGCGACATCGTCCAGCGCCGCCACTGCCAGCCGCACGTGCTGGTGATGATCGGCGCCAAGGTCGAGCTGCCGGCCGAGCTGGAGGCGCTGGCGACCCGCTTCAACCCGCGCCTGCCCGACGCCAATGCGCTGCTGAAGATGCTGCGCGAGGAAGCGGCCGACTACGCCCGCGAGCATGGCGGGCGCCGGGTCGAGGTCGACAGCGAGGTGGTCCAGCAGATCCTGCGCAACCTGCAGGGACTGAGCCTGCCGGACGCGCGCCGGATCGCGCGCCAGCTGATCTTCGCCGACGGCGCGCTCAGCCAGGACGACCTGCCGCAGCTGGCCCGGCTCAAGTTCGAGCTGCTCAACCGCAGCGGCCACCTGCACTACGAATACGACAGCGCGCGCTTCGGCGACGTCGCCGGCGCCAACCGGCTCAAGCGCTGGATCAGCCAGCGCCGCGGCGTGTTCGTGTCCGGGGCCGGGCCGGCCGGGCTGGACCCGCCCAAGGGCATGCTGCTGCTCGGCGTGCAGGGCTGCGGCAAGTCGATGCTGGCCAAGGCCACCGCGGCCGGCTTCGGCGTGCCGCTGCTGCGGCTGGACTTCGGCACCCTGTACGACAAGTACCACGGCGAGACCGAGAAGAACCTGCGCGCCGCGCTGGCCTCGGCCGAGCAGCTGGCACCGTGCGTGCTGTGGATCGACGAGATCGAGAAGGGCCTGGCCAGCGGCGGCGAGGACGGCGGCGTGTCGCGGCGCGTGCTCGGCTACCTGCTGACCTGGATGGCCGAGCGCACCGCGCAGGTGTTCATCGTCGCCACCGCCAACCAGGTCCACGAGCTGCCGGCCGAGCTGCTGCGCAAGGGCCGCTTCGACGAGATCTTCTTCGTCGACCTGCCCGCGCCCGACACCCGGGTGGAGCTGCTGCGCCTGCACCTGTCGCGGCGCCGGCTGGACCCGGACGGGTTCGCGCTGCCGGCGCTGGCCGCGGCGCAGCCGTTCGACCTGGTGATCCTCAGCTGCAAGGCCTACGACCTGGACAGCTCGATCGAGGCGATCGCGCCGGCGGTCGGCACCGGCACCACGGTGCTGCCGATCCTCAACGGCCTGCAGCACTACGCCGCGCTGGACGCGCGCTTCGGCCGCGAGCGCGTGCTCGGCGGACTGTGCTTCATCAGCGCGACCAAGGGCGGCGACGGCGCCATCGCCCACCTGGGCAAGGCCGCGTCGATCACGTTCGGCGAGCGCGACGGCGACCCCGACAGCGCCCGCGTGCGCGCTTTCGCCGCGGCCTGTGCGCAGGCCGGCGTCGACCACCTGGCCTCGGCGCGGATCGCCCAGGAGCAGTGGATCAAGTACACCTTCCTGTGCGCGCTGGCGGCCAGCACCTGCCTGATGCGCGCGCCGGTCGGGCGCATCGTCGCCACCCGCGACGGCCGCGCCCTGATCAACGGGCTGTACAACGAGACCCTGATGGCCGCCGATGCCGAAGGCCAGCCGATCCCCGCCGCCGCGCGCGACAAGGCGCTGGCCGCGCTCCTGCAGGTCGGCTCGGACCTGAAGGCCTCGATGCTGCGCGACCTGGAAGCCGGGCAGCAGGTGGAGGCCGAGCAGATCGTCGGCGACATGCTCGACCGGGTACGCGCCACCGGCCGCAACGCGCCGTGGCTGATGGCTGCGTACGCGCACCTGCAGGCCTACCAGATCGCGCGGCTGGAAGGCTGAGGTAGTGCCCCGCTTTCGCAGGCGCGGCTTCAGTCGCGATGGGGCTTTACCGACGATCCCCCTGTGGGGCGGACTTCAGTCCCGGCAGGCGGGAAAGCCCGTCGGGACTGAAGTCCCTCCTACAGGCC
>DNXT01000202.1:4341-4881 GCA_003505795.1 Lysobacteraceae bacterium
GAAGGCCCATCGCGACTGAAGCTGCTCCTACGACGGCGGGCAGGATTCAGCCCGCGGCCAGCGGCGCGACCTGGGTCGGCTTGCCGCCGGCGTCGAGCGCGATCATCACGAAATGGCCGCGCGTGCACAGCCGGCGCTCGCCGGTCAGCAGGTCCTCGGCGATCAGTTCCACCTCGACCCGGATCGAGCTGCGCCCGACCTCGACCACGCGGCCGATGGTCTCCACCATCTGGCCCTGGCGGATCGGCAGCTTGAAGTCGACCTGTTCCGAACGCGCGGTCACCACGGTGCGGCGCGAATAGCGCGCCGCGGCCAGGAACGCGGCCTTGTCCATCCACGCCAGCGCCTGGCCGCCGAACAGCGTGCCCATGTGGTTGGTGTTGTTGGGAAACACGATCTCCGCCATGCGGACTTCGGTGGGCGGCAGGGTCGGCGAATCGCTCATGGGATCGGTCTGCGATGGAGAGGGGTCACTGTAAGCACAAAGCGCGGCGCGGGGCAGGCCTCGCGCCCGTCCTGGCTGCATCCCGAAGAAGACGG
>DNXT01000201.1:0-6595 GCA_003505795.1 Lysobacteraceae bacterium
CTGGCGGCCAAGCGCCAGCGCCTGACCCGCTGGCGCCTGGACCAACACGGCCTGGCGCTGCGCCGCGGCCGCTGGTGGCAGACCGAGACCCGGGTACCGATCTCGCGCGTGCAGCACCTGGACCTGCGCCGCGGCCCGCTCGAGCGCGTCGCCGGGCTGACCACCCTGGTGGTGCACACCGCCGGTACCCGGCTCAACGCGGTCGCCATCGCCGGGCTCGACCGGCACGACGCCGAACGCCTGCGCGACCGGCTCGCGCGCCAGCTCGACCACGACGACGACGCGCTGTGACCGCCGCGCCCGGTCCCGCGCCGGTCGAGCAGCGGCTGCATCCGCTGTCGTGGCTGTTCGTGCTGCTGCAGCAGATCCGCCAGTTCCTGCTGCCGCTGCTGGCGCTGGTGCTGTTCGGCGGCCGCGACGGCCGCCACCAGCCGCTCGACCAGCTGGTGACCGCGGCGGTGATCGCGCTGCTGGTGCTGTTCTCGGTCCTGCAGTACCTGACCTACCGCTACCGCATCGATGCCGACGGCGTGGCGATCCGCAGCGGCCTGCTGCAGCGCAGCCGCCGCGACATCCCGTTCGCGCGCATCCACAACGTGGTCGTGCACCAGTCGCTGCTGCATCGCGCGTTCGGCGTGGCCGAGCTGCGCCTGGAGTCGGCCGGCGGCCAGCGGCCGGAAGCGCAGATGCGGGTGCTGCGGCTGGACCAGGCGCTCGCCCTGGAACAGCAGGTACGCCAGCGCGGCGCGGTGCCGGCGGCCGATGCGGCCGCGCCGCGACCGGACACGCTGCTGGCGCTGGGCGGCGCCGACGTCATCCGCCTGGGCCTGATCTCCAACCGCGGCATGGTGGTGGTCGCGGCGGCGTTCGGCGTGCTCTACCAGCTGTTTCCCGAGCGCGCCATGTCCGACTTCATCCAGCGCAACGGCGAACAGGCCTACGCCTACGTCAGCCAGGTGCATCCGGGCGCCTCGGCCACGTTGATCGCCGCGGCGCTGCTGGCCGTGGCGCTGCTGCTGGCGATGCGGCTGCTGTCGGTCGGACTGGCCGTGGTCCAGTACCACGGCTTCCGCCTCAGCGAGGCCGAGCGCAGGCTGACGGTGGAACGCGGCCTGCTGGCGCGGCTGCGCACCAGCGTGGCGCGGCGCCGGATCCAGGCGTGGACGCTGCAGGAAGGCTTGCTGCATCGCGTGTTCCGCCGCCGCCGGCTGCGCGTGGACACCGCGGTGTCCGAGCTGCAGGGCGACAACGGGCGCGCGCTCAAGGAGCTGGCGCCGATCGCCACGCCGCAGGCCTGCGACGCGCTGATCCGGCACCTGCTGCCGGAGCTGCAATGGCCGCCCGAGCACTGGCAGCCGGTCGCGCGCCGCTGCTGGTGGCGCCTGGCGCTGCCGTCGCTGTGGCTGCTGCCGGTGGCCGCGGCGCTGTGGTGGAAGGTCGGCCCCTGGGCGCTGCTGCCGCTCGCCTGGCTGCCGTGGTCGCTGTTGCGCGCCTGGCGGCAGGCGCGGTGGATGGGCTACTCGCTGGACACGCGCCGCGTGGTCGTGCGCGGCGGCGGGTGGAACCGCTGGTGGCGTATGGCCGAGCTGGACAAGCTGCAGGCGCTGCAACTGGTGCGTTCGCCGCTGGACCGGCTGCACGGCACCGCGTCGCTGTGGCTGGACACGGCCGGCGCGCGCGGCGCCGGACCGGCGTTGCGCCTGCGCTTCGTCCCCCATGCCGAGGCCCGGGCGCTTTACCGGCAGCTGAGCGCACGCCTGGCACGGCGGCGCCTGCACTGGTGAGCGGCGCCAGCGAACGCGATCTGCCGCGCTGCGGGCGAGCGGCTAGCGGCCGGCCGGGCCCCAGTAGCCGATCCGCTTGCGGATCTTGAGCTTGCGCCAGAGGTTGGCCGGCTTGGGCCTGGGGTTGCGGCCGCCGGCGGCGACGAAGTCGTCGATCGCCTGCAGCACGCGCTCGCTGGAACGGCCGTCGCGGTACGGATGCAGCTGGTCGGCGAACTGGCGGATCGCCGCCATCAGCTCCGGCGGCCGGCTCAGCGCGCGCCGGATCGCCGGCTCGAACTGCGCCGGGTCGTCGATGTCGATCAGCTGCGGGCCCGGCCGCCGGTTCTTGAACGTCACCACCGGCTTGTAGGTCAGCAGGAACTCGTTGAGCGCCGAGGAGGTGTCCGAGCACATCATGTCCACCTGCGGGAACAGGTCGAGGATGTTGTCGTTCTCGGCGAAGCTCAGGTACTGGTTCTGCAGCGCCTTGTACCTGGCCACCATCTCCGGGTCCATCTTCGGGTGGAAGGTGACGATCCAGCGGAACTCGCCGCTGCGCGACAGCCGCGCGACCTCGTCGTACAGGATCGGCGCGGCGCTCCACGACGGCGAGAACGTGGAGTGGTACAGGATCACCGGCGGCTGCCGCACCGGCTCGGGCGCATCGCCGAGCCGGCTCATGAACGGGTCGATCTTCGGGAAGCCGGTTTCCTTCACCGCGAAATGGCCGAGCTCGCGCGACAGCTCGCCGAACGCGGCGGTATCGCGCGGGCCGGTGGTGCAGTACAGGTCGAAGAAGCCGCGGATGTAGATGTGGCGCGGCTTGCCCGCGTCGAAACCGTGGAAGGTCTCGACCTTCACCCCGGGGAAGAAGTGCGGCACCGCGTTGCTGGAGGTGATCACCGCGTACGGATTCCACTCGCGCACCTGGCGCACCGTCAGCAGGGTCTCGTCGGGCGCGAGGTCCTCGGCGCCGGGGCCGTCGAAGAACCAGGCCGCCTCGCCGCCGCGCGCGCGGATCGCCGCCTGGATCGGGCGCAGGATCGCCAGCGCATAGCGCTCAGAACCGTACAGAAGATAGTGCTTGGGGCGTGTCATGGGCTTGTTCATGAGATGCGTTGGCCGTCAGCGGCGCGGGGGTGATGTCGCATGGTGCGGCCTTGGCCTGGCGGCCAGGGCAAGTCGCGCGTGGAGACAAGGCGCGCGACCCAGCATCGGCGCGCGCCAGGCCGCTTCGCACTCATGGAAAGCCCATGACACGCTCCGACCATCAGCGCTCCAGATCGTGTTTGCGCAGCTGCGCGGCGGCGAGCCCGACCGACTCGGGATTGCGGCGCATCTCGTAGTAGCGCATGCGCTTGTAGACCGCGTAGCTGGCGGCGGTCTGCGCCACCACGTAGCCGCGCCAGCCGTCCAGCAGCGCCAGGCGCAGCACGTAGTCCTTGAAGAACGCGGCGGCGAACACCAACGGGCACTGCCACATCCGCGTCGGCTTGCCCTTGTCGCGCCAGTCCAGCGCCTTCAGCTCGGCGTAGCGCAGCACCTTCAGGTCCTTGTGCACCAGGGTCGGGTTGTGCACGTGGTTAAACGGCACCTGCAGTTGCTCGGTGCGGCCGTGGAGCTGCAGC
Organism: Lysobacteraceae bacterium; assembly: GCA_003505795.1. Lineage (GTDB taxonomy): Bacteria > Pseudomonadota > Gammaproteobacteria > Xanthomonadales > Xanthomonadaceae > UBA8801. The sequence goes on from DNXT01000201.1 coordinate 3,395, forward strand.
GACTCGTGCACGCGCGCCTCGCTCCAGCGCGCGCGGCCGCGGTGGTAGATCCGCGCCAGCCGTTCGCCGATCATCGGCCGGTACCAGCGCATCGGCGCGCCCATGTACCAGGTGCCGCGGCGCATCCACACCGCGGCCGCGTCGCCGTCGAGGATCGCCGGCAGCCGCCGCCGGCACTCGTCGATGCCGGCCTCGGACAGGAACTCGTCGGCGTCCAGCACCAGGATCCAGTCGTGCGCGGCCTGCGCCGAGCCGAAGTTGCGCTGCGGGCCGAAGCCGAGCCAGGGCTGGACCACCACGCGCGCGCCATGGGCCTGGGCGATCGCCGCGGTGTCGTCGCTGCTGCCGCAGTCGATCACCAGCTTCTCGGCGGCGAACGGCACGCTGTCCAGGCAACGGGCGATGTTGTGCGCCTCGTTGTAGGTCATCACCACCAGGCTGAGCGGCAGCCGCCCGCCCGCAGTGTCGACCGTGCCGTTGTGCATGCTGGGGTTCCGTTGCGCCGCGCCGCGGCCCGAGCGGGCCATTATAGGTTCAGCGCGGCGGGCGCGCGGCGGCGGCGCGCTCGCACTCGCGCAATGCCAGCCCGGCCAGCACGCCGACCATGCAGACGTAGAAACTGGCGGTGACCTGGTGCGCGAACATCGACTGGGTGAGCCCGCACAGCACGTAGCTGACCACGACCATGATCCCGGCCGCGGCCGGACCGCGGAACTGCGCGTTGCCGCTGCGCCGGTGCAGGCGCGCGAACAGCCACAGCGGCAGCGCGTAGATCGCCAGCAGCAGCAACAGCCCCGGCACGCCCTGGGTGGCGCCCCATTCGGCGACATCGTTGTGGGCGTGTCCCAGGTGGCAGCGCTTGACCCACTTGTCGGTCTGGCAGACCGGAAGCCGCTTCATCGCCTCGTCGAAATGGCCGACGCCGATTCCGGTCAGCGGATGCTCGGCGAAGGTGTCGTAGGCGACCTGCAGCCGCTCGATCCGCGCGCCGGCCGACGAGTCGCTGTCGCCTTCCTCGAGCCGCTCCATGTCCTTCTGCAGTTCGACGATGCGCATCTGGCTGGACAGCCCGGGTACCGTCAGCAACAGCGTCGCCGCGATCGCCGCGCCGGCGCCCAGCACCAGCCAGCGGGTCCTGCGGCTGCGCCAGCGCGCGCCCCAGATCGCCATCACCAGCAGGCCGAGCAGCCCCAGCCAGACGCCGCGGCTGCCCGACAGCACGATCGCCACGCAGCCCAGCGCCAGCGCCGCCAGCAGCCAGGGCAGCTTCCCGCCCGGCCGGCACAGCACCACCAGCACCATCAGCACCAGCACGATGTCGGCGAACACGATCGCATTGGTCCAGCCCTCGGCACGCGACGCGCCCATGCCGACCTGGACCACCGCCAGCGCCGCGGCGACGAACGTCCCGGCCACCGCGCCACGCCACAGCCAGACCGTGCGCGGCTGCAGCGCATAGGCCCAGATCGCCGTCCACGGCAGCACCACGAAACGCGAACGGTTGTCCACGTCGCGGAAGCCATGCTCGAACAGGTATATCGACAGCAGCGACATCGCCAGCACCGCCGCCATCAGCCACGCCAGCACCCGCAGCGTCGTCCCCATCTCGCGGCGGGCCGCACGCAGGCAGCTCCAGCCGGCCAGGCTGGACCCCAGCAGGCACAGCCCGAACGGCAGCAGCCCGCCGGGCAGGCTGATCACCAGCGCGGCCAGGCAGAACAGGCCGGCCTCGGCGACGCCGACGGCGAACCGCGATGCCGCGGGCGTATAGGCGGGAATGTCGGGGCGCGAGGATTGCAGAAGGGTCATTCAGCGGTGGCGGCGGCTACGGGGTGGGCGAATCATCGCCAGCGGAACACGAACGCAGCCTTAGCCGCATCGCACGCGTGTACCGCCAGCGCATGGCAATCCGTTCAGGCAAAGATCACGTCTTCCGTCCTCGGAAAGCCAGCCCGCCAGCCGGTGCTACGGCCGGCATTCTAAACCGCTTCGACCGCGAAACCGGGGGACGGCCGCGCGCAATTCACTCGGCATCGGCCTTGCCCTGCTCGCGCAGTTCGCGCCGCTTGTCCTCGGCGGTGGCCTGGCACGGGCCGGTGATCGCGGCCGCCGGCACCAGCCACCACTGGCGCCGGTTGGCTACGCCGGCCGGCACCAGCCGGCTGCGGTCGACGCAGCCGAGCAGCGCAGCTTCCTGTACCAGCAGCCAGCGCCCGTCCGGCCGCTCGGCCTGCCAGGCGACGCCGCGGCGCAGTTGCTCGTCCCAGCGCACCTTGAAGCCGAAGGTCTGCGCCGGGCGGTCGGCCATCAGCAGGTTCTGCTCCTTCCAGCCGACCAGCCCCAGCTGCGCGCCCGCGCCGATCCGCCGCCCGGCCGCCTGCATCACCCCGCGCGCCGAGCTGGAATCGTTGAGCACCGGATAGGCCAGCAGGCCGTACAGCACCCAGAACGCGCCCAGCACGGAGACCACCGCCAGCGCCGAGCGCCGCACCCGCCACCACAGCAGGCCGGCACCGCCCCAGGCGCCGACCGCGAGCATGATCCAGGCCAGCGAGCGGGTGACGGTGCCGTCGACGCCGCGGCTGTCGATGATCTTCTGCTCGAAGCCGGGATGGCCGAACAGCATCGCCGCGCCGGCGCCCAGGAACGCCAGGGTCACCAGCGCCGCGAACGCGAACAGCAGCCGCTGGAACGCCGGCCTGCGCATCAGCCCCGGCAGCAGCGGCGCCAGCGCCAGGCAGAACATCGGCAGCGCCGGCAGGATGTAGACGTCGCGCTTGCCGCTGGGGATCGAGAAGAACAGCACCACCAGCAGCCACCACGCCAGCGGCAGCAGATAGCGGGGATCGCGCCGCCGGAGCCGGCGCCACCAGGCCGGAAGCGCCCAGGGCAGCGCCAGGATCGCCGGCATCCACATCGTCGCCATGGTCGCGAAGTGGTACCAGAACGGCTGCGCATGGTCCCACGACTGCGCGTAGCGCTTGGCGGTCTGGCGCAGCAGGATGTCGTCCAGATAGGCGCGGTACTCCGGCTGCCCCGACCCCAGCGCCAGCGACAGTACCGGCCCCAGCCACAGCCCGATCGCCAGCACGAACAGCGCCGGCCCCAGCCAGAAGCGCCGGTCGCGCAACTGCACCCGCACCCGCGGCCATCCGCGCAGCGAGGCGATGCCGGCCGGCAGCAGGATCAGCAGCGCGATCA